>CAYHDD010000169.1:0-6546 GCA_964355195.1 uncultured Rhodoferax sp.
TTTGCGCAGGCCGGTGGCCTGAAGGTGGCGCTGCTGGCCAAGAAGAATCGGGGCGAAACCGTGAGCGTCTCGATCCGCCTAAACTGGGGCGACGAGAAGTCGCTGTTCGGCAAGAAGACCATTGGCGATCTCATGTCGGGCCTGATAGACAAGGGCACCGACAAGATGAGTCGCGAGCAGCTTGCCGATGCCATGGACAAACTGAAGATGACGGGCGGATTCTTTGACTTCCAGACCACCCGAGCCAACCTCGACGCCGCCCTGCGTCTGGCTGCGCACGCCATGCGCAATGCCAGCTTCCCGGAGTCCGAGTTCGTTCAGTTGCGCAAGCAAATGATCACGGGTGCCGAGTCCCAGAAGAACGAGCCCAATGCGCGCGCCAGTGAACTGTTGGGCAAGCACTTCAACCGTTATCCCAAAGGCGACATGCGTTATGCGGGCAGCATCGACGAGACCATCGCCGACCTGCAAGCGGCCAAGCTTGAGGAGGTGCGCGCCCTTCACAAGGCCTTTTACGGCGCCTCAAACGGTCAGGTGGCGATCATTGGCGACTTCGATGCTGACGCCACGCTCAAGGTCTTGCAGGCCGAGTTTGGCGCCTGGAAGAGCCAGCAGCCCTATAGCCCGATTTTGAAGTCCCACACCGATGTTGCAGCCGCAAGGCTGGTCGCGCCGACGCCCGACAAGGAGAATGCGATCCTGCTGGCACGTCTGAACATCAACATCAAGGACGATGCGCCGGACTATTCGGCCCTGCAGGTGGCGAACTACATCGTCGGCGGCGGCCAGCTTAGCTCGCGCCTGGCGGACCGCCTGCGGCAAAAAGATGGCCTGTCCTATGGCGTAGGCTCGTGGCTGCGTGCCAATGCTCTGGACAATGCCGGCGAATGGGGTGTCTACGCCATTGCCGCACCTCAGAACGTGGGCAAGGCCGAGGCCGGAATACGCGAGGAAGTGGCGCGCGCGCTGAAAGACGGTTTTACCACCAAGGAAGTCGGCGACGCCATCGAGAGCGTGCTCAAGCTGCGCATGCAGAACCGCGCACAGGACAACGGACTGTCACGCAGTTGGGCCGATCTGCTGTTCCTCGACCGCAGCTACGGCAACTGGGTCAACGCGAGCGATCAGGCAATCAGGGCGGTGACAGCCGAGTCAGCACTGGCTGCGGCGCGCAAGCACCTCACGCTTGACAAGTTGAGTGTCTTTGTCGGCGGCGATCCGGCCAAACTGGCGAAGCCCTAGACCTTGCCTGGGTGGGCGGATGCAGGGCCGGGCAGGTCTTGCAGCGCGGCACGCACAAGAGATCGGATCGACTCCTACAATGCCGCATGACCCCCAGCCCTCTGCGCCCCCACGACGCCGGTTTTGTTCGCACCCGGCGCGTCGTTTTTGGCATCGTGCTGGCGAGTTTCGTGCTGTCCTTCATTCACCGAACGGCACCAGGAGCCATTGCCGCTGAATTGACGCGCGCTTTTTCGATCAATGCCGCGGTGCTGGGCACGCTGGCGGCCACCTACTTCTATGTCTACACGCTGCTCCAGATTCCGGTCGGTGTGCTCGCCGACACGCTCGGGCCACGGCGCATTCTGAGTGCGGGCTCGCTGATTGCTGCCCTCGGTTCGCTGCTCTTTGCACTGGCCCCGGCATGGGAGCTCGCTGCGCTGGGGCGCACCCTGGTCGGCATCGGCGTGGCAGTGGCTTTCATCGCCATCCTCAAGATCTCGGCGCTGTGGTTTCCAGCCAGGCGCTTCGCCACGCTCAACGGTGTCACCATGTTCGCCGGCAACCTGGGCGCGGTCGTTGCCGGTGCACCGTTGGCCTGGCTGGTGACGGTGTCCTCATGGCGCAGCGTTTTTGTCGCGCTGGCGCTGTTGTCGGCGGCGCTCGGCGTCGCCAGCTGGCTGCTGGTGCGCGACCGCCCCGAAGAGCGCGGCTTTGTCCCGGTGCATGCGCCGGTCGCTGCCAGCGCGGTCAAAGTCGCGTGGACGGCGGCACTGGCGCGCGTGCTGGCGAACCGCGCCACCTGGCCCGGCTTCTTCGTCAACCTGGGCATCGGCGGCAGCTACCTGGCTTTTGCCGGTCTGTGGGCGGTGCCGTGGCTAGTGGAGACGCACGGCATGGCACGCGTCACGGCTGCTCAGCACGCCAGCTCGATGCTGCTGGGAGTGGCCTTCGGCTCGCTGATGGTTGGCATCATTTCCGACCGCCTAGGCAGCCGCTGCGGTGTCATGCGCGCCTACGCTTTCCTGTACGCGCTGTCATGGTTGCCTTGGTTGGCGCACGTGCAATGGCCGCTCGCGGCAACGCTGGCCTGGTTCTTCCTGAGCGGCTTGCTGATTCCCGGGTTCACACTGTCGTGGACGGTCGCCAAGGAAGTGAACCGCCCCGAGCACTCGGGCATTGCCACCTCGGTCGTCAACGTCGGCATCTTCCTGGGCACCGGCATCCTGCAACCGCTGGTCGGCTGGGTGCTCGACCAGGGGCGTGCCGCCGGCGACGTCAGCGGCGCCTGGGATCGCGGCCTGTGGCTGCTGGCGGGCGCCGCCGCGCTCGGTGCCCTGGCCACGCTCACGGTGCGTGAACCGCACAAGAGCGGGGCCTGATGGTCAAGGCAGGCGCCGTCTGAACAGGCGCCACCATGTAGGACCGAGGTGCAGACGTCAGCGCACAACCGCAGTGCCGGTGAAGGTGCCGCTGACGCCGCCACCGGCATCCCATGTGCCGCTGAATTGCCGCGTGTTAATGTTCAAAGTCCCGACCCACGGTGTTCCGCCTCCGGTCCCGCTGAAGGCATAGCTTGAGGCGGTGCTCAAGGCCGTGCTCATGCTGCCGATCACCTGGCCGGCACCGCCGTCGGTATCCGTGGCAGACCCGGTCACCTGACCGGCGCTGTCGATCGTGATCGTCCACGTACCACCAAAAGCGCCGCCATAGGTCCCGGCAAACGGTCCCGCAAAGAGTCCATTGATACTGCCCGTCAGGTGCGCGGTCGCGGCGGCACTGGTGACCGGCGTGGCACCCGGTTTCACGTTCGTGATCAGCGAATCAAGGTTGGCCGACGTCGTGGTGGCGAAGTCAACCGATTTGGCGGCGGCCGCAGCCGAAACAGCCGGGTCAATCGTCAGGGTGCCACTGCCAGGGGCCGTGCTGCTGATCGACATCAGAAAGCGAACCATGTTGTTAACCGTCGGGTGACTGGGGCTGGCGCCGACACCGACCAGGTCCAGCGGTGTGACAACGCCCTGGGGCGAGCTGACGGAGCCCAACAGGATGCCACCGACGTAAAACGCGACCGACTGACTGGACAGGCAGGTGTACTGGCCGCTGCTGTCGGTGGTGCCAGAAAGCGCAGTCGAGTTGCCGCATTTGTAACCCAGGCCAACCACCGTCGCGTCGACAAAGCGCCCGGTCACGCTGGTGCCACCAGGCGTTGTCACAACCACCACAGCGGGGCTCGTGTTGGCGGCATTCAAGGCGTAAGTCTGGTTGGCTGCGGCTTGATTGTTGTAGGTCACGGCAGCACCGCCGTACGTCCCATCAGTCTCCAGATCAGCGAGCAGGTTGGTCATATTCAAAATAACTTGACCCCGCATGCCCGGGTAGACGGTAAAGATCTGCTGCACTGCGTCCAGCAACAGCGTGTATTCGCTTTCGCCTTTCGAGTTGACCGCCTTCACGGTGGTGGCCGTCACACCCAGGTTATTGATCACTAGCGTGGCCAGGGCCGCGTTACTGGTACTGGCAAAGGCACTTGTCAAACTCGTCGCAAAGGCAGATGCATTGGAAGTTGCCTGCGCTGTGTAATCCGCCATCAGCGCATAGCTCGGCGCTTTGCCATAGAGGGCCTGGTACATGTGCACAGCCACACCAGCGCCACCCGATAGCTTGGCTGCCTTGGCGGTCGCGCTGGGCACGCCTGCTGGAGCGACGGGTTCCTGCAGATCGCCGCCGCCACAGGCGACAAGAGCGAGAGACAACAGTGTGACAGCAAATAGTTTCATTGGACAACCCTGAATTGAACTTTTGATGGGCCCCTGCGTCGACAGCGTCGAGGGGTTCTTCGTTAAACGGTGTGACAGGCCAAAATTGAACCTTCACCCGGATTACGCCGGATCGCGCGATCAAAAGGCTCAGATCAGAATATTTTTCTTCGGCAGCGTGCCTAGCCTGGAGCTTCTACGTGAACCGCGGCCAAGGCGTCGCCGACTTCAGGCCGGGTGCTTTTGGCCGGAACGAAAGGCCAGCAGCAGTTGGTAAATCTCGTCCTTCAGCTTGACGCGCGCCTTCTTCATGTCTTCGAGCGTGAAGTCGCCGATGGGCATGTCGTGCTCTTCCAGGTCTTCCACCTTGCCAGTGAGTCGGTTGTAACGCCCGAACAGGCTGCTGAAGTAGCCACCATCGGCCTTCAAGGCGTCAATGGCGCCGCGCATTTCAGGGAATTCTGTGTAGAGATCGTGGTGATCGATGTGCATGGTCTTCCTGTCGGCGTAGTTGTCAAAGCTCGGAGAAAATTCTATCAGGCGAGCCGACACCACCAGCCAAGGTGTCGAGCGGACTCAGGGGGCAAGCAGGAGGTCATCCGCTCTGCGCCAGCAGGCGCTGCTGCACCGCTGCCGCCAGCTCGCGCTGGTCGCTTCGATACTGAGGCGGTTGGACCCCAACGCCAGCGGCACGCGGTCGCGCGCGAAGACGCCGATGGCATACACCGCCACCGACTCACGAGCCACTGTCACTTGCGAACCCGGCGCGGTGCGCCCTAGCACGTGAACCAGCTCACGCACGGTGCTGGTCCGCTCGGCGCGTGGACACAAGTATCATGCCTGGCCGACAGGAGCGCATCTACCCCCTGATTTGCTACACTTTCGACTCACATTTCCCCCTCGCTGAAGGACCCCAGCACCATGAATGCCCTGCTTGGCCTTGTCATACTCTATTTGCTGGGAACGCTGGCCATCGGCGTCTATGCCGGTACCCGCATCAAAAACTCGGCGGACTTTGCCATCGCAGGGCGCAGCCTGCCGCTGGTGATGATCATCACTACCACCTTCGCCACCTGGTTCGGCGCCGAAACCGTGCTCGGCATCAGCGCCAAATTCGTGTCGGGCGGGCTCAACAGCGTGGTCGAGGACCCCTTCGGTGCCTCGCTCTGCCTGGTCTTCGTGGGTCTGTTTTTCGCTGCCAAGCTGTACCGCATGAACCTGCTGACCATCGGCGACTTCTACCGCAAACGCTTCGGCAGGGGCGTCGAGATCTTTTGTTCGGTGACCATCATCCTGTCCTACCTGGGCTGGGTGGCGGCACAGATCACCGCGCTGGGGCTGGTCTTCAATATCGTCTCTGGCGGCGAGATCAGCACTGAGGCGGGCATGGTTATCGGAACCCTGTCGGTGCTGATCTACGTGATTTTTGGCGGCATGCTGGCGGTCGCCTGGACCGACTTCATCCAGATGATTGTGCTCATCATCGGCCTGTCTTTCATCGCCTACATTTCCAGCGGCATGGCCGGTGGCGCAGGCAAGGTGCTGGCGCTGGCGCAAAGCAATGACTGGTTCCGCATGGCACCGGCTGCGAACTTCAAGGACATCGTGTTCTTTCTGGCGGCCGCCATCACGATGATGCTGGGTTCGATCCCGCAGCAGGACGTATTCCAGCGTGTCATGTCGGCCAAGGACGCCAAGACGGCGTCGCGCGGTGCCGTGATCGGCGGTCTGGCCTACCTCGGATTCGCCTTCGTACCGATGTTCATCGTGGCGTGCGCGGTACTGATCATGCCCGAGCAGACCAAGGAGTTGCTGGCCAGCGACCCACAAAAAATTCTGCCGACGCTGATCCTGACGCAAATGCCCTTCGTGGCACAGGTCATCTTCTTTGGCGCGCTGCTCTCGGCCATCAAGTCCTGTGCTTCGGCCACCCTGCTGGCGCCTTCGACCAGCTTTGTGGAGAACATTTACAAGCAACTGCGTCCACGCATGACCGACAAACAGGAACTGCTGGCCTTTCGCGTGACGCTCTTCTTTTTCACCTGCGGCGTGCTGGCCTACGCCATGGCGATGAAAGGTACACAAATTTACGAGATGGTGTCCTCGGCCTACCAGGTAACGCTGGTCGGCGCCTTTGTGCCGCTGGTCTGCGGCCTGTACTGGAAGCGTGCGACGCGCCAGGGTGCCATCGCGTCCATCGTTTTTGGCGTCTTCACCTGGCTCGTATTTCTGGTCTTCAAGCAGTTGGGCGAGGCTTTTCCGGCCCAATTGGCAGGGCTCACCATGGCGCTGGTCGGTATGCTGGCAGGATCGCTGTTGTCCAAGCCCCACGAGCATCACGCCCACCCGCCGGGCCATCCGCATGCCGAGACCAAATCGCACGCACACGGTGCGCAACAAAGCGCCTGAACCCGCCGCAGCGTCTCGATTGCCTGAGCCTGCACGGTAGCGCCGGAACGATTCGCTGCTCGGTCTTCGCGCCCACTGCGATCACGCTGCTCTCTGGTGGGGGGGGGGGGGGACACCGGGGGTGGGGGGGCTCCTGTGGGGGTGCCGCGTGGCAACC
>CAYHDD010000170.1:0-6468 GCA_964355195.1 uncultured Rhodoferax sp.
GCGCCATGACCATCCACAACATCCAGCCCGGGCCGCAGGTGATGACCAGCAACCCCGAGCTGTTCTGGGGTCTGATCGCCTCAATGTGGATTGGCAACGCGATGCTGATCGTGCTGAACCTGCCGTTGATAGGTATCTGGATCAAGTTGCTCAGCGTCCCTTATCGATGGTTGTTCCCGGCCATTGTGCTGTTCTGCGCGATTGGTGTGTATTCCACGAACAACAACACGTTCGATATCTGGATGGTGGGTATTTTTGGCGTGATCGGTTACACGTTCATCAAGCTCGGAGCCGAGCCGGCACCCTTGTTGCTGGGTTTCATCCTGGGGCCGATGATGGAAGAAAACCTGCGCCGTGCGCTGCTGCTCTCCCGCGGTGACTGGAGCGTGTTTGTGACGCGCGGCCTGTCGGCCAGCTTGCTGGCGGTGGCCGCGCTGCTGCTGGTGATTGTGCTGCTGCCGTCGATCAAGAAAAAGCGCGAAGAGGCGTTTGTGGAGGACTAGGTGCTGCCGCACCCGCAACGCGAAGCGCCGCACAACGAGGTGCACGCGCGACCGCTGCACGAGAAGGTCTTCAAGGACTGAAGACCGGTCTCTAACCCATTGGGTGTTGTGCCATGAATTTTGATTACCGTAACCCTTACCCGTCGGCGCGCCTGCCGCTCTTTGCGCGCAACGTGGTTGCCACCTCGCACCCGTTGGCAGCACAGGCCGGGTTGAGCCTCCTGCGCCAAGGTGGCAATGCGGTGGATGCGGCCGTTGCTACGGCCGCCGCGATGACGGTGTGTGAGCCCGTCAGCAACGGTCTGGGCAGCGATGCCTTTTGCATCCTGTGGGACGGCCAGCAACTGCATGGCTTGAATGCTTCAGGGCGCGCGCCGCAGGGCTGGAGCCTCGACTACTTTCGCAAACGCTACGGTGCTGACGCTGCCGCGCCACCCAAGCGTGGCATCGACTCTGTTACCGTGCCCGGTGCCGTCAGCGCCTGGGTGGCGCTAAGCCAGCGCTTTGGCAAACTGCCCTTTGCTGATTTGATGGCACCGGCCATCGAGCTGGCCGAGCGCGGCTATCTGGTGCCGCCGGTGGTGCAGTCCAAGTGGCAGATCGCCGCTGCCGAACTGGCGGGTGGTGCTGGTTTTACGAAGAGCTTCCTGCCGCGCGGCAGGGCGCCCCAGGTGGGCGAGTTGTTTCAGTTTCCGGCCGCAGCGCATGCCTTGCGTGCCATTGCAGCGACCCACGGCGAGGCCTTCTACCGGGGTGAAATTGCCGAGGCGATGGCCGTGTTCGCCGCGCGTGAGGGTGGATGCCTGACGCTGCGTGATCTGGCGGAGCACCAGCCGCAATGGGTACCCCCGATCAGCAAGGACTACCGTGGCTACACGCTGCACGAAATTCCCCCCAGCGGTCAGGGCATTGCCGCCCTGATGGCGCTCGGTATGCTGGAGCGATTTGATCTCGGCGCGTTGCCGGCCGATGGCGCGCTGGCGCAGCATCTGCAGATCGAGGCCATGAAGCTGGCCTTTGCCGATGTCTACCGTTACGTGGCTGACCCGAGGGCCATGGGCGTTAGCGCCGAGCAGTTGCTTGGCGACGCCTACCTCGACGAGCGCGCCCGACTGATCGACCCGCAGCGGGCCCAGCAGTTCGGTCCGGGCGAACCGGCTCAAGGCGGCACCATTTACCTCAGCGCCGCGGACGAGTCGGGCATGATGGTCAGCTTCATCCAGAGCAATTACATGGGCTTTGGTTCAGGCTGCGTGGAGCCCAGCTTTGGTATCAGTCTGCAAAACCGCGGCCATGGCTTCAGCCTGAAGTCTGACAGCCCGAATGTGGTGGCGCCGGGCAAGCGACCGTTTCACACCATCATTCCTGCCTTCCTGACCAAAGACGGGCAACCGGTCATGAGTTTTGGCGTCATGGGCGCCAACATGCAGCCGCAGGGCCATGTGCAGACGCTGGTGCGCATGCTCGACCACCAGCAGAACCCGCAGACGGCCTGCGACGCCCCGCGCTGGCGTTTCAACGCCGGTCTTGAGGTCAACGTCGAGCCGAGCATGGACGCGGCCACGGTGCAGGGTTTGGTCGAGCTCGGCCACCAGACGCTGGTCAGCAAGGATTCGTACCAGGACTTCGGCGCTGGCCAGTTTATCTGGCGCCTGGGTGACCCGCAGGCTCAGGGCTATGTCGCTGCCAGCGACGCCCGGCGCGACGGGCAGGCGGTCGGGTTTTGAGCGGGTTGGGCACTGCCTTCACCAGGATTTCACGACGATTCGACAGGGGACATTGGAATGAACCTAGAACCATCTTCTGAGGTCAAGCCGCCAAGTGACGGTGCCCGCGAGGTGGCACGGATCATGGCGTTGATGTGGACCTGGAGCACCCTGCGCAGCATTGTCAGTCTGATGGCGGCACTGCAGGTGAAGTCAGAAACCACCGGCAAGCCCTTCACCCAGGAGCAGGTCAAGGCACTGCAGACGGAGTTGCTGCAATCGGGCTGGGTGCGTGAGGAAGCTCCGAGACCAGGTTATTTTCTCTTGGTCGATCCATTTCGGGCTCTGGTCTATACCGAGTTGCTCGATCAGTTTCCCCTCGCCGATTTACGCAGCGCATTGCATCAGCAGGTCGGCCTGAAGCCGCAGAGCGGCGCCTACACCTACCACTGGAGCCTATGGGACAGTGGTACTAACGCCGCCGTATTCCGGCTCGAGCTGTTTGGCGGGGCTGACCCATCCGAAATAGACCTGCTGCGTCAAAGAATTGCCAACCACGTTGACTGGAGTGCGGTCTATGGGCAGGCGTGTTTTGAGAGCTTTGACAGTCGCCTGATCGAACGCGTTCCGGCCCACTGGCGCTGGGACATTGCCTTTCAGGCGACCTACTCCGTGTGTGCGCGCTGGCGTGATGAGTGCAGCCCAATTGCCCTCTGGGCGTTAGAGCAAAGCCGCCACCGGCACACCGAGATGCCGATCCACTTGCGCCACCAATTGGCCGAATGGCAGCTTCACAGCGGGCACCAGGCGGGTGTGCTGGCCCTGGTCGAAGGTGACGCGAGCGGTCAGGCCGATGCCTTGCGCGCCGCCTTGTTGGTGCAAAAGGGGCAGTGGATCGAAGCTGCTGTGGCGTTTGAGGCAGCGCTGAAGAAGCGCCAGCAGGAGGTTGGCGCCAAGAAGCGGGTCTTCTTCGTCAGCCTGGCCTGGTACTACCCATTGGCTTTGCTGGCGCAGCAGACGCCACGCGCGGTCGAGGCAGCGCGCAAATTTTGTATCGGCGAATCGGGCAAGAAGGCGCCCAGGCCCGGTGAAGGCTGGGGCCATTGGGTCCATGCAGCGTCGGTTCGGCTCGGCGATGTCGCGCCGCAACCTGATTCGTTCCAGATTCAAAGTAGCCTGGCGGCCTACGCGCCACTGGAAACTCTGTGGCGGCTACTGCTGCGGGCGTGGATGCTGCCCGAAATGCCACTACCAAGCGACAAACAGCACCAAAGCAAGGCCATGGCCGACACGCTGCCGACCTTGCGCGGGCGCCTGAACGCGTGCGGCTTGCACTGGATTCTGCAACAAATCGACGCCGCAGAAGCTCTGCTCACTGTCGTGCCACCCGGCGCCAGCGCCGATCTGGCCGCTGACTCGGTGCCTTTCTTTGCCGGCGGCGGCACTGAAGCCTGGCGCGGTGTGCTGGCATCGCTGCAGGCCTTGGGTGACGCAGGTGACATCGGCAATGGCAAGAACCAGGGCGCTGACACGCAGTTGTGGTGGCTGTTGACACTGGGCAAGCCGGGCAACGTGCTCGACGTCGAGCCCATGGAGCGCAAACGCGGGGTGCGCGGCTGGGGCGTGCTCAAGGCAATCAACCTGGGCAAGCTTTTTGGCAAGACCGATCTGGCTCCGCACGATGCCAAGGTGGCGCGAGCGATTCGTCACGAACGCTTCGACCGGCGCAGTTTTCAAATCGATCGTGCAGCGGGCGTGATGGCGCTGATCGGGCACCCGTTTGTGGCCCTCGCCGAGATGCCCGAGACCCTGGTGGATGTGGTCGAAGGCGTGCCGCAAATTGAGAGCGTGCACGAACACACGGCGCAGGGCGAGCGCATCGTCCTGCGCGTCAGCCCGGAGCCGCACACCGAACAATCGGTGCCCGAACTGTGGCGCTATTGCAGCGACGAAACCGAGCGCAAGGAACTCGAGACCTTGCGCTACGTGTCCGTCTTGCGCGATTCGGCCCAGCGCGTGCGCGTGATTCGCCTGACCCCAGCGCAGCGGCGTGCCGCTCAACTGGTCTCCGGGCGGTTTTCGGTGCCCGCCAGCGCTCAGGCTGATCTGCAGGCGGCGTTGGGGGCGCTTGCCGGTCATTTCAATGTGCACTCGGATGAGGCCGCTGCAGCCGTGCGCCAGGTGCCCGGCGACGCCCTGCTTCGGGCCGAGTTGTCCCCTGCGGGGGACGGCCTGATGCTGCGCCTGGTGGTGGCCCCGCTGGGCCCGCAGGGGCCGCGCCTGATGCCTGGGCGGGGCCGCGCGCGGGTGATGGCGGCCATCGGTGGGGAAAGCATCGGCACCGAGCGCGTTCTGGCTACCGAACAGGCGCATCTGGAGAGCGTCCTGGCCGTGCTGACGTTCATCGACCCGCCGGGGCCGACCGACGTGGCCTGTGAATGGGTGGTGGAGGAACCCGACCTGGCGCTTTCCATGGTCGAACAGTTGCCCGGCCTGGCGGGTGTGGCAGCCATCGACTGGCCACGCGGCAAGGCAGTGCGTGTGAGTTCGCTGGATTCAAAAAGAATGCAGGTCAGCGTGCGCTCCGAGCGCGACTGGTTTCGTGTCGAGGGCAGCGCCACGCTCGACGAGGGGCGCGTGCTTTCCTTGCAGGCCCTGCTCGCGGCCGCAGCCGCCAACACCCGCTTTGTGGCGCTCGGTGAGGGCGCGTATCTGTCGCTGTCCAAGGCCTTGCGTGACAAGCTACAGGCGCTGGCGGCAGTGATGGAGAGCGACAAGAACGGCCTGCGCGCGCCACAAATGGCCGCGCAGTGGCTCGACGAGGCGCTGGAGGGCGTGATCTCCGAGTTCGACGCCAAATTCAGGCAACGCATTGAGCGTCTGCGCAGCGCACAAAGCCGCGTCACGGCGCTGCCGGGGGGCTTGCAGGCCGAACTGCGGGCCTACCAGGAAGATGGCTTTGTCTGGGCCATGAGGCTGGCGCAGGCCGGCTTTGGGGCCTGCCTGGCCGACGATATGGGCCTGGGCAAGACACTGCAGTCCCTCGCCGTACTGCTGGCGCGCAGCACCGGTGGTGCGGCACTGGTGGTGGCACCGACTTCGGTGTGCGGCAACTGGATGGCCGAGGCACAGCGCTTTGCGCCAGGTCTGAACTTCATGCTGTACGGTGAAAGCGAGCGCGAGAAACTCATCACGGCTGCCGCTGCGGGGGACGTGCTGGTGGTTTCCTACAGCCTGATGCAACAAGCCGGAGCGGCCTTTGCGGCGCGCAGTTGGCACACCCTCATCGCTGACGAGTCGCAGGCGGTGAAGAACGCAATGGCCAAACGCAGCCAGGCACTGTTTGACATCGAGGCCGATTTTCGGCTGGCGCTTTCGGGCACGCCGGTGGAAAACCGGCTGGCCGACCTCTGGTCGGTCATGCGTTTTTGCAACCCCGGCCTGCTTGGCACTCTGAGCCGCTTCAACGAGCGCTTTGCCACACCGATCGAGCGCAACCGCGATCGCGACGCGCAGCGCCTGCTGCGTCGCCTGATCGCCCCCTTTGTGCTGCGGCGCACCAAGTCACAAGTGCTTGACGATCTGCCGCCGCGCACCGAGCTGATTTTCTCGGTCGTGCCCGATGCCGACGAAGCCGCGCACTACGAGGCGTTGCGCCGCACAGCAGTCAGTGCGGCACAGGCCGCCAGCGAGGAAGAGGGAGCGCAGGCGGGCCAGGCGCGCATGCACATCCTGGCGCAACTCACCCGGCTGCGCCGCGCCGCCTGCGACCCGCGCCTGACCACGCCCGATCTGGGTTACGTGGGTGCCAAGGTGCGCGCCTTTGCCGAGCTCGCCGGCGAACTGCGCGCCAATGGCCACAAGGCACTCGTGTTCAGCCAGTTTGTTGACTTCTTGACGCTGCTGCGGGTGCCGCTCGATGAAGCCGGCATTGCCTACCAGTACCTTGACGGTGCCACCCCGGCGGCCGAGCGTACGCGCCGCGTGGCTGCGTTTCAGGCCGGTACCGGCGATCTGTTTCTGATCAGCCTCAAAGCGGGTGGCTTTGGCCTGAACCTGACTGCTGCCGACTATGTGGTGATTACCGACCCGTGGTGGAACCCTGCCGCCGAAGACCAGGCCATGGGCCGCGCGCACCGCATCGGCCAACTGCGCCCGGTGACGGTCTACCGCCTGGTCAGCAAGGGCACGCTGGAGGAGCGCATCATCGAGCTGCACCACGACAAACGTGCTCTGGCCGAAGGCATTCTGGCCGAAGG
>CAYHDD010000171.1:0-6395 GCA_964355195.1 uncultured Rhodoferax sp.
TGTAACTGGTAGTTGGCCAGTGGCCTGCTGCAGTTGAAGACTTAAATCAGACATCAGAGTCCTGACCTAAAGGCTCCCCACAGGGAGGATGCGCCATAAACGCGATATAAGGGAACCGGCCTGGACCGGCGTGAGAAGCGGCGATTGTACCTCCGCGCAGAGCGCGATCAGCGCTTTGCGGACCGGGTTCAGAGCAATATTCCCCGATGGTTTGTGTGACTCTCTCCAGAGTTAAAGCGGTTGGCGATTGAAGGCCTAAAATCAAGCTTTTGAACTAATGGGTTGTGCTATCCAATGGCATCTGCTGCACGCATCGGTCATGCCAAGTTGGCCAGTTTTGAAAACGCATTCGAGGAGTTGGAGGCGTTGCTAGAGCGGCTGGAGTCCGGCGCTCTGCCGCTCGACCAATTGCTTACCGAGTACCAACGCGCCGCCGAGTTGCTGAAGTTTTGTCGCGCCAGGCTCGAGACGGTGGAAGAGCAAATCAAGGTACTGGACCAGGGAGCTCTCAAGACATGGACAGCAGATTGAAGCTCGGACCTGCGATGGACATCGGCAGCTGGAGTGCGCGACAGTTGGAGCGCGTCGAGCGCGCGTTGGAGCGCTGGGTCAGCGTCGGGGCACCGACTGGCGCCGGCCACGGGGCACCTGCGGCACTGATCGAAGCCATGCGGTATGCCGTTCTCGATGGGGGCAAGCGCCTGCGTCCCTTGCTTGTTTTTGCCACCTGTGAGGCGGTCGGTTCAGAGTCGCAAGCCTCTTTGAACTGGGGGCAAGGAACCGAATTCGCCAGCGGCGAGGGGGTTCTTCGTGCCGCCTGCGCGGTTGAGTTGATACACGCTTATTCCCTTGTTCATGACGACATGCCGTGTATGGACAATGACGTTCTGAGGCGAGGCAAGCCGACGGTGCACGTCAAGTTTGGCGAGGCTGGCGCATTGCTGGCCGGCGACGCACTGCAGGCCTTGGCGTTTGAGCTGTTGACGCCGGTTGCAGGCATGACGGACAAGCAACAAGCCAGTCTGTGTCGCCTGTTGGCGCAAGCAGCGGGTAGTGCCGGCATGGCGGGAGGGCAGGCGATCGACCTGGCTAGTGTGGGGGCGAAGCTTGACGAGAGCCAATTGCGCGAAATGCACCGACTCAAGACGGGCGCTCTGCTACAGGCCAGCGTCATGATGGGTGCGGTATTTGGTGACCCATCCTCGGTTGCATTGGACGCGCTGCTTCGCTACGGTGCTGCCATCGGGTTGGCATTTCAGGTGGTGGACGATATTCTCGACGTTACCGCCGACTCAGAGACCTTGGGCAAGACGGCGGGTAAGGATGCCGATCAGGACAAACCCACTTATGTGTCAGTGCTCGGCCTGGAGCGATCCAGAGCTTATGCTCACGAGTTGCTCGAGGAGGCGCTTGTGGCGCTGTCGCAGAGCGGTTTGCACTCTACGCAGGCCTTGCTGGGTCTGGCCAACATGGTCGTAAATCGCTCCAGTTGAAATGAACACAACAAACAAGATGTATCCACTGCTGCAAACCATCAACGATCCGGTCGACTTGCGCCAACTGCCGCGCCCCCAACTGGAGGTTCTGGTCACCGAACTGCGGGAGTACCTGCTGTCCAGTATTGCCAAGACGGGTGGGCATTTGAGCTCCAATCTGGGGACGGTCGAACTCACGGTGGCGCTGCACTATGTTCTCAACACGCCGGATGACCGCATCGTGTGGGATGTGGGACATCAGACCTACCCGCACAAGATTCTGACGGGTCGGCGTGAGCGCATGGACACCCTGCGGCAGTTCGGCGGTCTGAGCGGCTTTCCTCAGCGCTTTGAGAGCGAATACGACGATTTCGGCACGGCGCACTCCAGCACTTCTATTTCAGCGGCGCTGGGCATGGCCCTGGCGGCCAAAATCAAGGGTGAGAAGCGGCATGTCATCGCAGTCATCGGGGACGGCGCGTTGACGGCTGGCATGGCTTTCGAGGCACTCAACAACGCGGGTGTGGCTGAAACAGACCTGTTGGTCATTCTGAATGACAACGATATGAGTATCAGCCCACCGGTGGGAGCGCTCAATCGCTATCTGGCGAAGCTTCTGAGCGGGCAGTTCTACGCTGCCGCCAAGAATGCAGGCAAGACGGTTCTCAAAGGGGCGCCACCTTTGTTTGAACTTGCCAAGCGCATTGAGGAACACGCCAAGGGCATGGTGGTCCCAGCGACTCTGTTCGAGAAGTTTAGCTTTAACTTCATTGGCCCGATCGCTGGGCATGATCACGAAACCTCGATTCCCACGCTATAGAACATCAAGCAGCTCAAGGGGCCACAGTTCTTGCACGTCGTGACCAAAAAGGGGCAGGGTTACAAACTGGCCGAAGCTGATCCGGTTGCCTACCATGGCCCTGGCAAGTTCGATCCTGCAATTGGTTTGCAAAAGCCCAGTACACCACCGAAACTGACGTTCACCGAGGTTTTTGGACAGTGGTTGTGTGACATGGCGGCACATGACGAGCGCCTGGTGGGTATTACACCTGCGATGCGGGAGGGCTCGGGCATGGTGGCCTTCGAAAAGGCTTTTCCGGAGCGCTACTTTGATGTCGGCATTGCAGAACAGCACGCGGTGACCTTTGCCGCCGGTTTGGCTTGTGAGGGTTTGAAACCGGTGGTGGCGATTTATTCGACTTTTCTACAGCGCGCCTACGATCAGCTCATCCACGATGTGGCGATTCAAAACCTGCCGGTGGTGTTTGCGCTGGACAGATCCGGCCTGGTGGGCGCGGATGGCGCGACCCATGCAGGCGCCTATGACATCGCATTCCTGCGTTGCATTCCAAATGTCAGCTTGGCCTGCCCGGCCGATGAAAACGAATGCCGTCAGCTCTTGTCCTGCGCATTTGCGCAAGATCACCCGGTGGCGGTGCGCTATCCGCGTGGATCGGGTGCCGGGGTCGCGGTGCAGGCCGGTCTGGAGGCGTTGCCGTTTGGCCGCGCCGAACTCCGGCGCGCCGGTGAGCGTGTTGCCATACTGGCCTTCGGTACGCTGCTATATCCGGCGCTCGAAGCGGCCCAGGCGCTCGGTGCGACGGTCGTCAATATGCGCTGGGTCAAGCCCTTGGATAAGGAAATGCTGCTCAAAATAGCGGCCACGCATGAGTGCCTGGTGACGGTCGAAGAAGGCGCCATCATGGGCGGCGCTGGCAGCGCAGTGAGTGAAGCTTTGACTGTCGCTGGTGTGGTGAAGCCTTTGCTTCAATTGGGCCTGAGCGATCAGTTCATTGAGCACGGCGACCCCGCCAAACTGCTGGCATTGCAGGGGTTGGACGCTTGTGGCATTGAAGCGTCGGTCCGCCAACGGTTTGCCGCTGTGTTTGAGTCTCGGGGGCCAAACTTGAAGGCGGTTGCGTGAGTGCCGCGCGTTAGGTCGGACAGGGTACTGAAGCGCTTGGCGGTCAAGCCCCGCAAGGGAAAACCCCGTAGGGGCCAAGCGCGGTTGTTTCTACAATGAAGCTGACTGTAGTCGGTCGTCGTTGTGCTTCGCCGTATGACGAAATTCTCAACCAAGAACTCTAGGAGTAAATACATGGATCGCCGTTCCGTAATTAAAAACGCAGGTATTGCCAGCATTCTGGCTGCCGGCGTCGCCCCGGCAGTACATGCACAAGGCGCTACGATGCGCTGGCGCATTGCGTCGAGCTTTCCGAAGTCACTAGACACACTGTTTGGCGTCTGCGACGTGTTTGCCAAGAAGGTCGGGGAGATGACGGGCGGAAGATTCCAGATCACGACGCACGCTGCCGGCGAGCTCATGCCAGCGTTCGGCGTGCTGGATGGCGTGTCCAATGGCACAGTTGAGATGGCCAATACGGCACCCTACTACTTCTTCGGCAAGGACCCGACCTATGCATTGGACTGCGCGATTCCTTTCGGCCTGAACAGCCGTCAAATGACCGCCTGGATGTATGAAGGCAATGGTATGAAATTGATGCGCGAGTTCTACGCCAAAGTCGGCATCGTCAATTTCCCGATGGGTAATACCGGTGCCCAGATGGGCGGTTGGTATCGTAAGGAAATCAAGTCAGTGGCCGACCTCAAGGGCCTGAAGTTCCGCGTCGGTGGTTTCGGTGGCAAAGTGCTTGAGCGCATCGGTGTGGTGCCGCAGAACATCCCCGGTGGCGAAATCTACCAGGCCCTCGAGAAGGGCACGATCGACGCTGCGGAGTGGGTGGGTCCGTACGATGACCTCAAGCTGGGTTTCAACAAGGTGGCACCGCATTATTACTACCCCGGTTTTTGGGAAGGTGGTCCGCAGCTGTCGCTGTACGTGAATCAGAAGGCATACGACGGCCTGTCGGCCGAGTACAAGGCGATCATCGAGGCTGCTTCCACTTTTGCCCACGTCGACATGCAGGCCAAATACGATGGGCGCAACGCGGCTTCGCTCAAACAACTGGTGTCCAGCGGTACCAAGTTGCACCGCTTCCCGAAAGACGTGATGGATGCGGCGTTCAAGTCGGCGATGGAGGTGTATGGGGAGCTAAGCGCCAGTAATCCGGCCTGGAAGAAGGTCTACGAGGACTATTCGACCTTCCGCCGTGACTCGAACCTTTGGTTCCGTTTCGCCGAAGCTGCGTTTGACGATTTCATGCAGGCACAGAAGCTGTGATGAAGCACTGACCAGTGCGCTGGCAACAAAAACCCCGCCTAGGCGGGGTTTTTGTTGGATGGTCATCAGGGCTTCTTTCCCTGGTCTTTCTTCATGGATTCCAGCAGCCCCATCATGGGGTCTTCCTTGTCCTTCGAATCCGAACCACTTTCCACGGCCGCACCGGATGCTGCAGCCGACGCAGAAGGGGCCGATGCGGCATTTCCCGCGCTTTCCCGTGGCTGCATCTGCATCTGCTGCAAGGCCTTGTCGGCGTCGATCTGCACCGTCTTTTCAATGCCACCGGTTACCAGCGTCGGGAAGGCGATCACGGCGGCGACCATCACCAGTTGCAGGATGATGAAGGCGATTGAACCTTTGTAGATCTGGGAGGTCTGCACGGCGGGAATCGTCTCGCCGGTCACGCGGTCCTTGTAGTCCTTCTTTGCAGCCACACTGCGCAGGTAAAACAGCGCAAAGCCGAACGGTGGTGTGAGGAAGGAGGTCTGTAGGTTCATGGCGATCACCACGCCGAACCAGATCAGCGTCATCTCGGGCGGCGTTCCTTCCGGCAGGAAGCCGACGAGGATCTTCTCGGCCACTGGCGTCAGGATCGGGATGACGATGAAGGCAATTTCGAAGAAATCGATGAAGCAACCCAGGATGAAGATCAGGATATTCACCACGATCAGGAAACCCAGGGCGCCACCCGGCATGTCCTTGAACAGATGCTCGACCCAGATGTGGCCGTCGGCCGCATTGAAGGTGAAACTGAACACCGTGGAGCCGATCAGGATGAACAACACGAAAATTGACAGTCGCGAGGTGTTGTCCAAAGCCTGGATCATCAGTTTCAGATTGAGCTTGCCGCGACCGACTGCCATGATCAGTGCGCCCAAGGCGCCCATGGCGCCGCCCTCGGTGGGTGTGGCAATGCCCAGGAAGATGGTACCGAGCACCAGGAAAATCAGAACCAGCGGGGGAATTAGAACGAAGGTGACGCGTTCAGTCAGGCGCGACAGCAGCCCGATCTTCAGACCCTTGTTGATGAGTGCCAGTGCCAGCGCCAGCAGCGAAGCGACGGTCATCGACATGATCAAGGTTTCGTCACCCGGCGCCGGGAGCGAGCGGTCGATCAATGGGTTGATGATGCGTTCATGCACGCGCGACCAGGCAAAGCCGGCGAAGGCACACAGCAGCAGCAGCAGCAGCAGCGATTTGTGGCCGCTGGCGCCATTGCTTTCGCGGTAGATGCGGGCTTCTACGGGCAGGGCCGGCACCCAATCGGGTTTGACAAGTGCGACGATGACGATGAACGAAAGATAGATTCCAACCAGCATCAGACCTGGTATCAGCGCACCGGCGTACATGTCGCCGACCGAGCGGCCGAGCTGGTCGGCCAGCACAATCAGTACCAGTGACGGTGGAATCGCCTGCGCCAGCGTGCCCGAGGCTGTGATGGTGCCGGTAGCGATGGTGCGGTTGTAGCCGTACCGCAGCATGATGGGCAGTGAAATCAGACCCATTGAAATGACGGCGGCAGCGACCACCCCGGTGGTGGCGGCAAGCAAGGCGCCAACCAGGATTACCGCGATCGCCAGGCCGCCACGTAGAGGGCCAAACACCTGCCCCACGGTTTCAAGCAAATCCTCAGCCATGCCGGAGCGTTCCAGGATAATGCCCATGAAGGTGAAAAAGGGGATTGCCAGCAGGGTGTCGTTCTGCATGATGCCGAACACCCGTTGCGGCAGGGCCTGAAA
>CAYHDD010000172.1:0-6383 GCA_964355195.1 uncultured Rhodoferax sp.
GCCGAGAGCGTGCCGCTGCTGCGGCCACTACTGGCTGAGCTGGCGCTGCCAACCGTACTGCTGGCCAGCGGGCCTGGCGAGTCAGCATGGGCTGGGCAACTGGCCCGCGCACCAGAAATCGAACCGGTTTTGCAGGACGAGGAAGCACCGGCCTTGTGGATTGGCACTTCAGGTACCACCGGCGTATCCAAAGGGGTCGTGCATGCGCAGCGTGTGGCTCTGCAGCCGCATTCGTTTGCCAGCGGCTTGCTGCAACTGTGCGCCACGGACCGACTCTACGCCAGCTCCAAGCTGTTTTTTGCCTACGCACTGGGTAACAGCCTGCTGGCCGGTCTGAGAGCTGGCGCGACGGTTATTCTGGACCGGCAGTGGCCGGACCCCGATCGTGTTCTGGAGATGGTGCGTAAGCACCGCCCCAGTCTCTTCTTTTGTGTACCTACGCTTTACAGCAAGATGCTGCAAACCGGCGTGGCGCCAGAAATTCGAGCCAGTGGCATTCGACACTGTGTTTCTGCCGGCGAGAGCCTGCCAGCGGTCGTGCGCAAAGCCTGGTTTGAAGCTACCGGTCTGGCCATCGTCAGTGGTTACGGAACCTCGGAGACGATGTGCCTGATGCTCTACAGCCGGGATGACCATGGCCTGCTCCAGGTGTCGCCCCAGGTGCAACTTCGCTTTGCCAGTGACGTCGATCCGACTCTGCCGCAACGCATCTGGCTGCGCAGCAGCAGCGTCGCATCGGGCTACTGGAAGCGACCACAGGCGCAAGCCGATGGTTTTGAGGACGGCTGGTATCGACCGGGCGATATGTTCCTGCGTCGCTCCGATGGTCAAATTGAATTCGCGGGTCGCATGGACGACATGCTAAAGATCAGCGGGCGCTGGGTCAGCACCCTGTGGGTCGAGCAGGCGCTGACCAGCGCCGCCGCCGACAGCGTGACGCAACTGGCCTGTATTGGCGTGCAGACCCCTGAAGGGTTGACGGCGCTGTCCTTGCTGCTCGTCGCTGCGCCGCAGCAGCAAGCGCAGGCGCAACAGCGCATCCAGGCCGCCATCGAGGCCATGCCGAGTTACCGGCGTCCGCGCTGGCTACACTGGGTCAGCGCACTCCCGCTAACGGCGACCGGCAAACTGCAGCGCGCCCGCCTGATTGCGATGCACCAGACGGCTCTGGCTGCTTAGGGTGAAGCTCTCGCTGCCAATGGCGCCACCTGCCCTTGCTTGGTGCAGTCGTCTCGCAATGCGGATGCAGTGCGTCGGCATGCTGCTTCCCCGCAATTGGCAATCCCGGCCTATGCTTGATCCATTACTTGTTGTACCGAGAGCAGCCGCTGGTGTACAACCGCTTTTGGTCGTTGGACTTGCCTGTCACCAGACTCAGGCCAAAGACCGCTCTCCCTCGCATAGGAGTCACACAGTTGATAAAGCAATTCGGGACGATCCAAGCTACGATATGAGCAATGAATGCTGCGCGTAGAAAGGCCTTGCAGGCACGCTCTGACTTCAAGTCTCCGATGGAGGCAACGACTGGGGTTCAGACGCAAACACAGAACTAACAAGTCAGGAGCCCTAAGCGACAAGCCCCGCGTGGTGCGGGGCTTGGGCCAACTTGGAATCGCACTGAGCGATTTGGAAGTCAAGTTATTGGCGGAGAGATAGGGATTTGAACCCTAGATACGCGTAAACGTATACCAGATTTCGAGTCTGGCGCATTCGACCACTCTGCCATCTCTCCTCATCAGGCATTGTATCGCACGTCATCAGCAGCACAGACAACGAGGAACACCAAATCGCCCCTGCAAGCTCGTGAAGCGCCCCGACAGCAGTGCTCCAGTTGCACCGTGCTGACCACGCCTCAAGATCAAGCACGTCATCATCGTTTTGGGCAGCATCGGTGGCCACCGTCACATAATGAAGTCTTTGTCAGGCAAATTCGACTATGCTATTTTCGTCATCGGCTTGGCTAAAGCCACTTGCGTTCACAACCATTTTGCTGTCTGGGTTTGGACTCCATTTGCCCGTGCACGCACTGGAGCGAAGTGACATTTTGCTTGATATCGTATCCAACTGCGTAAATCCGGCGCAGGCCAACTACTGCAATCTGTGTCGTGTTCCGAGGAACGATGCAGCCTGTGGGGGCGCGCTGGAGTGCAAGAAGAGTACGGATGTCTGGGCGCTGACAGATCGGTACACGGTGATTCGAGACATCAAGATGTGTGGTTGCCCGTCCGAATTCGTGCACGGTCTGGCTATGCCTACTTATCCGGTAAGAGGCGTCGAGGATCCACGGCGACCCGAAGGAATATGGCAATTTGCCTGGGACGCTGCAATTCGCCGCATTGAGCCGGAGTCCATCGCACTGGTTGTCAATCCTCGACTTCATCGTAGCCAGAACCAGTTGCATGTACACATACTGCGATTAGCTCCGGACGCACGCGGGCGTTTGGAAAAGGAAGCGCCAGGTTACGTAAGCAATCTGGACAGCATTTGGGCGACTGCAGCTATAGGCGCCGCTACCAAGGGACTGGAGGATTATGGAGTGCTCGTAAGCCAGAGGCCAGCAGGGGATTTTTTGGTGGTAGTCACAGCCGCTAGTCCCGAGGGTGCATTCACCAAATGGCGGTGCGATTAGGGCAGTCCCCTTCGTCCATTTCAAATAATGACGACAGGTCATCACTTCCGTGTCGAAGATCAACCCGAGGTCCGGTCTGTCGCCGAATCTGCCACATCCATCTCGTCCTGACGTAGCCTGTCGCAATGAGGGTGAAATTGAACTCCTCCGCCCCTACATTCTCTTCAACGGACCTCAGTGGCCCCAACTTGGAGATAACAAATGAACACAAATCGCTCAACCCGTCTCGCTGGACTGATGATCGCAGTATTGATGACGGTTGCCATCAACGGCGCCATGCTCTGGAAGTTTGATGCGGTCGCTCATGAAGGCGAATTTGCCAGTGGCCCACAATCACCTACCATGGTGACCCTGCAATCCGTTCACATCGTTGCCGCGCGTCCGTCCTGATCCTGTTGTGAACTCACTTCTGTCCCTGTTGATTTGGCTCATCCTTTTCGTGCTGTGCTGGCCTGTGGCCATCCTTGCACTGGTGATCTGGCCCATCGTCTGGCTGATCTCGATTCCTATGAGATTGATTGGTATCTCCATCGGAGCGATATTGGCCTTGGTCAAGACCGTTCTGTTCCTCCCCGCAAGGATGCTGGGCCATAGGGGATAGGGGCCGCTGATCCCCGTTCACCGAGCTTGCCGGATGAGACCTGAATCGCGGGCAAGGCCTGATGGCATTCACCAAAGTTGATTGGCGTACGAGTTGCGCAATACTGTGGACGACCCGTGACCAGACAGGAGTCGGCCAATTGGCTGGCAGGCGTTCATGACCGACGGGCCGTCTAGACAATGCTGTTCCATCCGTCATTGCAAGCTGCAAAAGTCTGCGTGATCAATGCTTGGGTCGCCTCGTCCAGTGGCCATAACCGCGCGCGGTGTCTATCAGGTTGATGCCAGCGTCGAGCACCTCATTCAACAGACGCCCGGCGTCGTCTTCGCTGGTGCGTTCGTCGTTGAGGTGCATTGCACCGAACCCCAGGACAGTGACCCAAAGGCCGGTCAGGCCAAATGCTCTCTTTTTCATAGCGTTCTCTGTAGGTAATACTTTCGCCATCCCGTGATCTGACCAATCGCAATCTAACGCCTGAAGATGGTCGGGGCGGCAAGCCGGCGGCTGCCTTCGACTCCATCATCGCAGCAACCGCCTTGGAACACAGCTTGACCTTGGTAAGACGCAAACCAGGTTACTTCGCGCAAGCGCCGGTAGTCTTGATTGGTCCATCGCCTGTCCGCAACTGCCAACAAAACACCGTCATGGCGTTATGCTGGCAGCCTTGCCTATTGGAAAAGGTCATCATGTTCAGATCTCTATCAGCGGCCCCTGTGGCTATTTTGAGCGCATGGCTGCTTTCCGCAGCCCCTGTTTGCTCCGCAGTCGACGTGGCTACCCCACCGGTAGCACCGATCAGGGAAGTCGGCGAAACACTGCATGGCGTCGTGGTCAAGGACCCGTATCGGTACATGGAAAATGTCCGAGCCCCCGAAGTACAGGACTGGTTCAAAGGCCAGGGCGAATTTGCCCGCGCCACTCTGGACCGCATTGCCGTGCGTGATGCCTTGGAGCGCCGCATCACCGAGCTGACCACGTCCAGTGGTGATGCCATCGGCAGCATCACCCGAATGGCCGGTGACAAGATTTTCTATATGAAACGCCCCATGGGCGGACGCCAGTTCAAGCTGGCGATGCGGGTTGGCCTGCAAGGCGTCGAGCGCATTCTGGTTGACCCGGATGTGGACAGCAAGCGCACCGGCGTGCCGCACGCCATCAACTATTTCCGCCCTTCGTGGGACGGCAGGTACGTGGCCTATGGCTTGTCCGCTGGCGGCTCTGAAGACGCATCACTGCACATTCTGGATGTGGCGACAGCAAAGGATACGGGTCCCGTTTTTGCGCGCGTCCATGAGGCACTGACAGCTTGGTTGCCCGACAGCCGCTCGCTGACTTTCAATCAGCTCAAGGCGCCAACGCCGGGTGAACCGGAAACAGAGACGTATCTCGACACACGCGTGATGTGGCACAAGGTCGGTGATTTGCCAGAAAAGGCCAAGGCCGTCTTTGGCCCCACGGTTACCAAGAACCTGGGTCTGGCACGGCTGGATGTGGCGTCGATCACGTTTGCGCCGGGCAGCCCTTGGATGATTGCCCGCACCACCGATACGACCTTGCCCCAGGGCTTGTTGTTCGTCGCACCCGTGGCGGACCTGGGCAAGGCCAGTACGCGGTGGACGCGTATTTCTGGCTATGACGACAAAATCACGAGAATTGATTTGCGTGGAAACGAACTGTTCTTCATGACGCATGCGAACGCGCCGCGCAAGCGTGTGCTAAAGCTCGATCTGCGCCAGCCACAACTCAAACGGGCGGTTGAGGCCGCGGCGACCCCTGCCGACGGCGTGATGGAAGATTTCTCGCTCACCAGAGATGCACTGATTGGCGCGGTACGCCAGGGCACGGACATTGTGTTGCGCCGCTATGTGAATGGCAAACCGCAGGGCGAAGCCATTCCCATGCCATTCAAGGGCGCCGCCCGGGTCAGCCACGATATTGGGCACGCCTATACCGACGTGCTCTACACCCTGAGCGGCTGGACGCAGATGCCACTGACCTTTGTACTCAAAGGCAACATGTCAGCCGACTCCGGCTTGCGGGTCAATCCCCTGTTGCCTGGCCTGCCTGATGTGGAAGTGCTGAACGTGGAAGTTGCCAGCCATGACGGTGCGCTGGTGCCCATGACCCTGTTGTACAGGAAGGGCCTCAAGCGCGATGGCAGCAACCCGACATTGCTGAGCGCCTACGGGGCCTACGGCTTCTCGGAAACGGCCGGGTTTTCTGCACAGCGCATGGCGTGGATAGAGCAAGGCGGTGTCCTCGCGCTGGCCAATGTGCGTGGCAGCGGGGTCCACGGGATTGACTGGTACCTGGCCGGTCAGAAGACGACCAAGCCCAACACGTGGAAAGACGGCGTGGCCTGCGCCCAGTATTTGATTGCCCAAGGGTTTGCGACACCCCAGACCCTGGCTGTCATGGGCACCAGCGCGGGCGGCATTTTTGTAGGCCGTACCGTGACCAGTGCGCCTGAGTTGTTTGCCGCTGCCATTTTTGATGTGGGCATGATGGACGCCATCCGGTCTGAGACCAGCGCCAACGGCATCACCAATATTTCCGAGTTCGGCACGGTTGCCGACCCCAAAGAGTTCGCCGGGCTGTTGGAGATGAGCACCTACCACCAGATCGTCGATGGCAAGGCCTACCCGGCCGTCATGCTGGTGCATGGCATGAACGATCCACGCGTTGCAGTGTGGGAAAGCGGCAAAGCCGCAGCCCGCTTGCAGGCGGCCACCAGCAGCAAGAAGCCGATTTTGTTGCGCCTGGACATGCAGGCCGGCCACGGCATGGGCAGCACGGCCACGCAGCGCAACGCCATGTCGGCTGACATCTACGGTTTCCTGCTGTGGCAAATGGGCAAGTCCCCTCTGAAGCAGTGATCGCTACGCGAATTCATGCCATCGGGCGGATGGCAGTGGTTTGCGCCACGCTGACAGGTTGCGTTGCCGGTGCTCGGCAAGCTTTTTGAACCAGAACTCCGATGACATGGTCGGGTGCCAGCAGTTACCAGCATCGCAAAGCGCGTGTTCGATGCCGCCACCAGAATGCCCTGCTCAGCGCGACTTCAGTTCACCTCAATTCTTCGTTCCATCCCGCTGAAGCCTTTGCCATTCGGTACGCTGCTCCACTCGCTGTACCAGGCCGCAGCAGGCTGCC
>CAYHDD010000173.1:0-155 GCA_964355195.1 uncultured Rhodoferax sp.
AAACTCGCCTTTGGGCAAGCCGCCCAGGAACATGGCCTCGTCCACCTCGATGTTCCAGTTCATCAGGGTGCGAATCGCGCGTTCGTGCGCCGGTGCGCTGCGCGCCGTCACCAGCGCGGTGCGGATACGCATGTGGGCTGTGCCTTCTTGCTGCA
>CAYHDD010000173.1:165-6375 GCA_964355195.1 uncultured Rhodoferax sp.
GAGGCGCTGCAACGCGGCGAGCAGCGGTTTGAAAGGGCCAGCCAGCAGAGGTTGCTGGGCCTTTTCCGACTCGTGCTTGTGGAAAGCTTGCAGCCCCTCGGTCTGGTAGACGCGCTCGGCTTCATCGCTGAACAGCACGGCGTCACCATCGAACGCGATGCGCACCTCATGGGGGTAACTGTCGCTGGCCAGCACCGACTGCGGATAGACCTGGGCTGCCGGCACGCCGGCTTCCAGGGCGGCGCGCACATCGCTCAGGTGGGTACTCAAAAACAGGTTGGCATGCAAGGGTCTCAGATAGCGCCAGGGCGCCTCGCCGCGCGTGAAGGTACCGCGCTGGACGGCCAATCCGTAGTGCTGCGCAGAGCGAAACACGCGCATGCCCGAGACCGGGTCGTTGCGCGACAAGATCACCACTTCGACCCGCTGAGCCTTTGACTCGCCCGGGGCCTGGTTGAAGGCCAGCAGCTTCTTGACCAGCGAAAAGGCCACGCCAGGCTTGGCGGGCAGGTCGAGCCGCTCCAGTTGCAGGGCCATATAGGCGCGATCATCGCTCTGCTCGAAGACCTGGTTCTCTTGTTCGAAATCAAACAGGGCGCGACTTGAAATCGCAACCACCAGTTTGTCTTCAGTTGAGCTATTCATGATTGGAGGAACATGCGGTAGACCGGATTGTCGGTCTCTTCCACGCAGGGGTAACCCAACGCTTTGAGGAATTTGTCAAAAGCCAGCGTATCGCTGGCGGGCACTTGCAAGCCGACCAGAATGCGGCCGTAGTCAGCACCCTGATTGCGGTAGTGGAACAAGCTGATATTCCAGCCTGGGCGCATCAGGTTCAAGAATTTCAACAACGCGCCGGGGCGTTCGGGAAAGACAAAGCGCAGCAGGCGCTCGTTCTGCGCCAGCTTGGAGTGGCCGCCCACCATGTGTCGGATGTGCTCCTTGGCCAGTTCGTCGTGTGTCAGGTCCAGGGTTTCGAAGTGGTGCTTGCTGAAGTTGGCCGCGATCCGGCTCGATTCACCCTTGCCGTGGGTGGTCAAGCCGACAAAGACATGCGCCTGCGCCGTGTCGCTGATGCGGTAGTTGAATTCGGTCACGTTGCGCGGCCCGCCGGGCAAGCCGCCAATCAACTCGCAAAAGCGTTTGAAGCTGCCGCGCTCCTCGGGAATGGTGACGGCAAAGAGGGCTTCACGTTCTTCGCCGACCTCGGCCCGTTCCGCCACAAAGCGCAGCCGGTCGAAGTTCATGTTGGCACCGCTCAAGATGGCAGCATAGGTTTCGCCCTTGGTCTTGTGCTTGGCCACGTACTGTTTGATCGCCGCCACAGCGAGCGCGCCGGCCGGCTCGACGATGCTGCGCGTGTCGACAAACACGTCCTTGATGGCGGCGCAGACGGCGTCGGTATCAACCAGGATGTAGTCGTCGACCAGTTCGCGCGAAGCTCTGAAAGTCTCTTCGCCGACGAGTTTGACGGCGGTGCCGTCGGAGAACAAGCCGACATCGCCGAGGGTGACCCGCTTTTTGGCAGTGATCGATTGCACGAATGCATCCGAGTCATTCATTTGCACGCCGATGACCTTGATCTCGGGGCGTACCGCCTTGATGTAGTTGGCGACGCCTGAGATCAAACCGCCACCGCCAATGGCAACAAAGACCGCATCCAGCCGGTTCGAGCCCAGTCCCTGCAACTGGCGCAGCAACTCCATGGCGATGGTGCCCTGACCCGCAATCACCTCAGGGTCGTCAAATGGGTGGACGAAGGTCAGTCCCTGCTTTTGTTTCAGCGTCACGGCATAGTCGTAGGCATCAGAATAACTGTCGCCGTGCAGCAGCACCTCGCCGCCAAAATGGCGCACCGCGTCAACCTTGACCTGCGGCGTGGTGGTTGGCATGACGATGACCGCGCGCACACCCAGCTTGTGCGCGCTCAGCGCGACGCCCTGGGCATGGTTGCCGGCCGAAGCGCAAATTACGCCCATTTTCAGCTGGTCCGGTGTCAGTTGTGCCATCCGGTTGTAGGCGCCACGCAACTTGAAGCTGCGTACCACTTGTTGGTCTTCGCGCTTGAGCAACACCGTGTTGTGCAAGCGTCGACTGAGGGCGCGCGCGGGCTCCAGCGCAGTCTCAACGGCGACGTCGTAGACCCGCGCGGTCAGGATCTTTTTCAGGTAGTCGGCCGGCGTGAGGTGTTGCTTCTTCATGACAGCCCGATGATAAGGGTTGGGGCGCAGCGACAATCAGGGCCCTTCAATCAATCGGTGAGTACAAGCATGGAATGCACTGTGAGTTGGACCGGAGCGTTGGCAACCCGCTCCGGTATGGGCTTTGTGGCGGAGACCGGCAGCGGTCACACGCTGGTGATGGACGGCGCGCCGGACCCTGTCAAACCTGAAAGCGGTGGTCTGAATCTGGCGCCCAGGCCGCTGGAGCTGCTGCTGGCCGGCGCTGGTGGCTGTACCGCCTATGACGTGGTCCTGATCCTCAAGCGCGGTCGTTTCAACGTGGCTGGTTGTTCGGTCAAACTGACCGCTGAGCGCGCCGAGACTGACCCCAAGGTGTTTACCCGCATCAATATGCATTTCACGGTCTGCGGCAAAGGCGTTTCCCCAACCGCCGTTGAGCGCGCCATCGCCCTGAGCCACGAAAAATACTGTTCAGCCAGCATCATGCTCGGCAAGACGGCTGAAATTACCACCAGTTTTGAGTTGATGGAGATCTGAGATTGGTTACCAGGGAAGACTTGGAAATCGCGTTGCGCTAAATCCGGTGCGCCACCGTGGTCATCAGCTTGGCCGCCAGTTTCATCAGGTCCTTCACGGGCTGCGGCAGGTCGGTAGCGCCAGCTTGTTGCGCGTCCAGCGCGTGGCGGGCCTCGTCGTCCTTCATCTGGGCCACGATGGCGCGCGAGGCGTGGTCATTGGCGGGCAGCCTTGTCAGGTGACTTTCCAGATGTGCCTCGACCTGGTTTTCTGTCTCGACGACGAAGCCCAGACTGACCGGGTCCCCCAGGCGTCCGGCCAGCAGGCCAAGGCCAAAGGCGGCGCCGTACCAGAGCGGGTTGAGCAGCGATTTGCGCTGCCCCAGCTCTTTCAGGCGCTGTTCGGTCCAGGCCAGATGATCGGTTTCTTCCCGGCTGGCGCGTTGGAAGTGCTCACGCAGCGTGTCATTTTGGGTGGCAAAGGCCTGTGCCGTGTAAAGCGCCTGGGCACAGATTTCGCCGACATGATTAACGCGCATCAAGGCGCCGGAGAGCGCCTTGTCTTGCTCTGACAACACGCTGTCCTGAGCGGGCAATGTCGGACAAGACTGGCTGGCGCGCGGGGTGGCGAAGAGGGTGCGCAAAGCGACGTCGGCGGTACTGAGGAAGAGGTCCATCCGTGGTTTCCTTGAGAGATAAATGGCTTGATCAGGTTGTGCGTGCGCGCAGGGACTCAAACCACAGCTTGTCTTCGGCCAGGGATGCCTTGGCCTGGCGCTGCTCCTCATCGTCCATGAAAAGTGTTTCGTGCATTCGATATTCGATCATTGGCAAAGACAAAATACCCGCTTCGATACCCGCCCGTATCCATTCCCTGTCTTTCGGCTCGGAGCGCGCGTACTTGGACACGGCGCAGTCGTTGGAATCGAGGTATTTCACTTTTACACCGGAGAAAAGCACCCGTCTGACCATCCGGGACTGCCAGCCTTCTGGCAAGGTCGGAAGGTCTGGACTGACAGCATCGAAGTAGTAGCCGTACTCCCGATGGAAGGCGCTGTCTTCGCCGAATTTTTGTGAGAGCTCCTGCGCCCGGTTCGGGTCTCGCTCGGGGTAGGCGTCCACCTCCATCGATTGGGTCATCCGTGGTGGCAGTTTGTCCCCGCTGATGCCCAGCGCCGATAAGCTCCCTATCACAACGAATTCGTCGAGCCCGCTGCTACACCTGATGGCGTTCAAGAGGTGGTCGATGTCTTCGATTTTCATGGCATGGTGATCGCAAAAGGGGTGTTCTGGCGCAATGCCGGGCCCCACGCATCGTCCAGCGACAGCAAATTCCTGGCGACCTGCCTGGGTTCTGCGTTCAGGATTTCCAGCCAGCGTTCGATGTAGACCGGGCTGCACAGACCCTTCTCTTTCCAGAGCTGGACCATGCGCAGAGCGTCTTCCTTGAGTGCAATGGCCTCAGCCCCCCCCAAAGCGAATTTCACAGCCAGTTTCAGATGTTTTTCTCTTGAAACTGCCAGTTTGGCTTGGTGATCTGCTCGCGCCTGGCGTCGCCTGGCCATGCCCGGGCTCTCTGACAACAATCCAAACTCAACTCCGAGTACCTGTCCTGCCAGTTCGAAGCTTGATACCTGAGCATCCTTGCCCTTCTCCATCTGGATCAGCGTCGTGCGGCTGATGCCTGCTGCTGCCGCCAGCGCTTGCTGCGATATCCCCTTTGAAAGTCGCAAAGACCGAAGGGATTTCCCGATGTTTGGAGGCGAAGCATTCATTGACCAGTATTCTATACATGTATCGAATACTGTTCACTTTGCCCTATCGAGAAACGGGTTGATGACGTGAACGCCCAACGGGCGCTTCAGCGAGCCAGCATCTTCGGAATACAAGGTCCTGATGCCATGTTCGGCGCAAATTGCAATGATGAGTGCGTCCCAAGCCTGGTATTTGTGGGTGGCGACTAACTTCCAGGCTTGTGCATAGGCTTGTTGCGATGCACCCAGCACGTCAGTAGCCTGTGACAACGAGCCCACCGCATCCAGAGCTTGTGCATGAGTCATCGCATTTTTCCGCAGCACCACGCTCATGAACTCGCCAAGCACCTGCCCGACCAGCGCTGCCTGCGGATTCAACGTCAGGCGCTCAAGCAGTTGCCTGGCAATTTCTTGTTTCGCGAGCGGAGCGCCGGGGTCGGTCGCGTAGACAAGAATGTTGGTGTCTATAGACCACGGCGACTCAGTCGTTGTAGGCATCGCTGCGCTCGAAATTCTTTCCGATCGAACTCGCCATACGGATTGACAAAATCTTTGCCACAAGTGCCTCTCGCTCTTGGGTGCGCGGTTCAGCCGGGGTCAACGGCATCAATTTCAGCACCGGTTGCCCATGTCGGGTGACGGTCAGCTCCTGACCAGCGGCGACGCGCGCAGCGATCGCAGAAAAATGATGGACCACCTCTCGTGAGGTCACAACATTCATAGCATCCCCTTGAGTTTTGTTAAACAAATTGTATTACAACATCCCGTTTCCCGTTGGGGACAGAGCAAGCTCAATAGGGCAATCCATCCGTCATCAAGCCTTGTACTGGTGCTGTTGCAGGCTCACAACGAAAGCGCCTGCTTTGCCCAAGTTTACGGATTTTCCTTTGCCAAGGTCGCCGGGCTCTGGTTCAATCCACGTAACTTCCTGAAATAGGAGGTTGGCCCGGGGTCCGAAATATCTCAAACCGGCGCCCTATGTTTAACCTTGGAGTAATTTAATATGAAAAGATCCCTCATTGCGCTGGCTGCTCTGGCTGTCGTTGGCGCTGCTTCGGCACAGTCCTCCGTGACCATTTTCGGTGTGGTTGACGCCACTTTGATGGTTGGCAATGGCGACACCGCCAACAGAACCCTGCTGGGCAATTCCGGCTACAACAGCAGCCGTCTGGGCTTCCGCGGTGTTGAAGACCTCGGCGGCGGCATGAAGGCTTCCTTCCACCTGGAAGCTGGTCAAAACAATGACAACGGTACCGGTGCGGCTACCAACACCAACAACCAGGCTACCGGCGGCGCGCTGGCTGGCATGAACGGCAGCCAAGGTCTGACCTTCAATCGTCGTTCCACTTTGAGCCTGATGGGCAGCATGGGTGAACTGCGTATGGGCCGTGACTACACGCCGCAATTCTGGAGCTTCACCGTATTCGATCCGTACGGCACGAACGGCGTGGGCACCACTCAGGCCTTGAACAGCAGCGCTGGTGGCTTCACCGTTGTTCGCGCGTCCAACAGCATCGGCTATATCTCGCCGAAGGTTGGTGGTTTTGGCGTCTGGGCACAGACCTATTTCGGTGAGAATGCCTCCAACGCAGCTTCGCAAGCTGGTGACGGTAGCGCCATCCGCGTGACCTATGACAACGGTCCTCTGAGCCTGGCAATGGCCTTCGCCAAGACCACGACCGGCGCTGGCACTGACGTGCAAACCACCAACTTCGGTGGTTCGTACAACATGGGTGTGGCCCAGTTGATCGGCTTCTG
>CAYHDD010000174.1:0-6370 GCA_964355195.1 uncultured Rhodoferax sp.
GGTGACCGGGACTTTCGGGACCCGGATTGCCCGGATTCGGGACGTTTCGGGATTTTCGGGAAGGTCTAGAATTGATTTCATCAGCCGCAGCCAAACCATGGCGGCGGCCCTTTGCCTGACCACAGCCCTTGCAAAATGCCATCTGAGACCGATTGCCAAAAATACTGGGACGCATCCGATTGGCTGAGCCCAGTGGCGATCCTGGAGCAATGGTGCCAGGGTGACCGGGATTGCTGGAAGGCAAAGTCATTGGCACTGGTTTCGACCTGCGAGCGAGGCGAGGTCAATTACGAGCGCTCCGATGGCAAGACGTTCGAAGATCCCGTGCTGGAGTTGTTTCGTCGGCAACTGCTCTTGATCGAGCGCGCCAGCTTTGAGGCTTGGGTGATAAAGATCGAAGGCCGCAATCCATTGAACGCCCCAACCCGACCGCCAGCAGCTCCTAAGCTCACTGCGCGCCCTGCGTGGCTCGATCGCGGCGACAGCGTGGCGGTGGCCCAACCAGTTGCCCAACCAGTGCCCCAACCAGCGATCGAGACAGCAACAGACGCTGGCAAGGATGATCAGGCCACAGCCACAGCAAAGGTTGCGCGCCCCGACGATAGCGTGTTGCCTTCCGTTAGCTCGCAAGCATTGACCGAGGCATTTCGCAAGCGCAGCGACTCTTACAAGAATCGTCAGTGGTGGCAGGAGCGTCTGGGTAATCCTGGACGCTATGACGGTCTTATGGAAGCCCGCGCCAGCAAGGGGCAGCCCAACCGGGGTGGTACGCGCGTCGCCTCGACTTGGCACCTGGCAACTATTGCAAAGTGGCTCATCAATAAGAACCACATGTCCCGTGAGCGCGTCATCGCCGTGATCGAAAAGCATTTCCCTGCTCACGATAGCCTGATTGACTCTATTTAGCACTGCCAAATCAGCGCCAGCGGCTGGGATTTTGCCCACCGCATCACCGTAAATTCTGCTCTTTTGTGATTGGTCCCTACCGCAGTAGGAATTATTTTCACTCGCGGCCCCACGGAGGCCATTGCTACGGCGGGCTTACGGTCTGGACACTTCTCTCATTTCCACAGCAGCCCAAGCCGGGCCACGCCAAAATGAGCCGATCCAAAACCGTCCAAACTGAAGAAGCGCCGACCTACTGCATCCTGCGATGTCGCCAAGTGCAGCAACGCACCGGGCTCTCGCGCAGTTCCATCTACGCCTTGATTGGCAAGGAACAGTTTCCCATACCAGTGCGCCTGAGCGCTCAATCGGTGGGCTGGTGCAAGCTCTTTGCCCAAGGCCGATCGGGCGTCTATGGTGATTGGCGCCAAGGTCTTTGTGAAAAATGGTTTGATCGCAAGGCGCTCTCCAGCATGTCCCTGTCCGAGCGCAGTGCCCTTCAAACGCAGGTCAGGACTGAGCTGGAAAACGTCAGAAGGCTCCATGCCCAATCCCAAGCTCGCAGCGCCGAACGCGCCCAGCAGATCTGGGACAGCGCACCTGCCGCCGATGACCAGCACCCGTATCTGCAAGCCAAGTTCGTTAAATCTTACGGACTACGCTTTGACATCGTCGATGCATCGCTGATCGTTCCCATCTACCAGCCCGGCGGTGAACTCTGCAGTCTGCAGTTCATTGGTCCTGATGGACAAAAGCGCTTCATGCCGCAGGGCAGAGTCAGGCAGGGTCACTTCTGGCTCGGGCAGCCCGGGCAGATAGGGGATTTCGGGTCCGGCGCAGCTACACCGACCCTGCTGGTCGCCGAAGGCTACAGCACAGCGGCTTCGCTTCACGAGGCAACTAATCTACCCGTCTGCGTGAGTTTCAACGCTGGCAATCTGCTTCACGTTTGCCAGCACGTACGTCAAGCCTATCCAAAGGCACGCATTGTCGTGGCTGGTGATGATGACCACGAGAATGAATTCAATGTCGGTAAAGCCAAGGCGCTGGAGGCGGCCAAGGTCATCGGTGCTGAAGTGGTGTTACCAAGCTTCAGTGACTCCAGGTCCCGTACCGATTTCAACGACCTGCACCGTCTCGACGGCCTCGACGCAGTTCGACAGCAGTTGCTGCCTCAAGGCCAGAGCGAGCAGCGACTGCGCTCCATGCCCATCGCGGAACTACTCGCATTGCCGGGCTATCGCTACCGGGTCAAACCGGTTCTGCCGGTCCGCGGACTCGCCGCAGTGATTGGCCAGAGCGGCGCGGGAAAGACCTTTCTCTGTCTTGATCTGGCGATGGCAATCGCCCGCGGTCGGCCCTGGTTTGGCTACCGGGTCAAGCCCTGTGGCGTCGTCTATTTGGCCGCTGAAGGAGAGTTTGGCATTGCGCAGCGCGTGCTGGCCTATGTGAAGGAGACCGCTGGTAGCGCCGAGATGCCGCTGGAAGTGATTCCGTTTGCGGTCAACCTGCTCGACAGTGAGAGCGATGTGCAAGCCGTGCTCGGTGCCTGGAAGGAGGCCAAAGCGCGAATGGGCTCAGCCGGCGTGTTGATGGTGGACACGCTATCACGATGCATGGCCGGTGGTGATGAAAACAGTGCGGCCGACATGACGCGCTTTATCAGCAACCTGGACAAGATGCGTCGCGCAATCGATGGCCTGGTATTGGTGGTGCATCACCTGGGCAAGGACGTCAACAAGGGTGCCCGAGGCCACTCGAGCTTTTACGCGGCGCTGGACTCCTGCATAAGTGTGACCCGTGAAGCACAGCACCGATCCTGGACGGCAGCCAAAGCCCGGGAATCGGCAGACGGCGAAGAGTTTGCCTTTGACCTCAAGAGCGTCGTGCTCGGCGTTGACGAGGACGGCGACCCGATCACCAGCTGTGTGATTGATCCGCACCCGCTCAGTCACCGAGCACGCCAGGTGCCAATGCCCAAGGGCTCGAATCAAAAGTTAGTCCTCAAGATTACCAAAGAATTACTGCAGAGCACAACCCATCTGGGTCAAGGTCTTGCCTCGGCCATGGAGCGCTGCATCAAGCTTGATGACCTGATTGAAGCCTGCCATTCGGGCTTACCCATTGATGCACGGCGGGTTCCCGAACGAGTGCGGGAGGCCGTGAAGGCGATGGTCGCCAACCAGGTGTTGATGTTCCACGAGGGCTGGTTATGGCTGCCTTGACAGCATGCGCAAATTTGCGCGCCCACCAGGCGTCTGGATCCGAAAAACCAATTGATGACACGACGCCGCCCGGTGTCTCACTATTTCCAAAGTGGGCGGCAACTGATATGGAGAACACCTTGAGTAAACCGTCCAAATCCACCCAGCGCCGAAATGGAGCTTCAACCAACATGGGGAATGAAAAAATGAAGACATCACAAAACCCGGACTTCCAATGGATCAAGACCGGTGCTACGAATGACGACATGTTGTCGCGCTTCCAGGCTTGGATCAATGCCGGCTTGCCGCTGATCTGGCGACCAATCTTCAGTCTAGATAATTTCCCCGCCGCCACGCCCGAAATGTTGGACATTGCACGTACAGAAGGCGGATTCGGTTGGATGGTCAACTGCATCGATCGCTTAATGACCTTGCCCGATGGCATCAAAGGCTGGATCATGCCTATCACGGCCGATGACACCGATATCGTCTGCAGTCGAACAGGCAACGCCATCCACTTCATGGGCGTGACGGACAGCAGAACCGGCACAGCCGTCACTTACCAGGATGACCTGAACGCGCCAGCCTGTGAGGGGCCTCAGTCCAGCGGCAGTCAGATTCATGCGACACAGGGGCCAAAGAGACAAGTGTGACTTGGCTTGTGGCCGCCACAGAGCGTTCATGGTGATCCGCAAACTCTTCTCAGAAAGATAGATCGATGACAGCTGATAAATCCAACGTGATTGCCACCTTGGCCTCACTTCCCACTCTTCCCATGGCAGCGCTCTGGGCGCTGTGGGATGCGCATTTCCCGCGGCGGCCGGGAACCTGGAACCGTAACTACGTTGCGTCGCGCGTCGCACAACGGATTCAAGAGATTGCCTATGGCGGTATCAACCCTGACATCAAGCGCCGATTGCTGCGCCTGGGTGAGTCCCAATCGGCCCTGGGCAAACGCCGGGGCACCGAATGCCATCTGATGCCTGGCACCGTTTTGCAGCGCGACTGGGATGAGGTCACCTACCGGGTCGTCGTGACGCCGGCAGGTTTCTATGAGTGCGGGGGCAGGGTGTTCAAGAGCCTCTCGGCAGCCGCCCGTCACATTACCGGTACCAACTGGTCTGGACCGCGGTTCTTCGGCATTGATCCAGATCGAAATAGAGGGGCCTCCCGATTAGCAGCACCAACGATGTAGTGACGCGCAAACGCTGCGCCGTGTACTGCCGCGTGTCTTCTGATGAGCGTCTGGATCAGTCCTTCAATTCCATCGATGCCCAGAAGGAAGCCGGCCAAGCCTTCATTCTGGCCCAGCGGGCAGAGGGCTGGATCCCGGTGACAGGTGACTATGATGATCCAGGATTCTCCGGTGGCAACATGGACCGCCCAGCGCTCAAGCGATTGATGGCGGACATCGAAGCGGGCAGGGTGGATATTGTGGTCGTCTACAAGATTGATCGCTTGTCTCGATCACTGGCTGATTTCGCACGCATGGTTGAGGTATTTGACCGTTACGGTGCCAGTTTCAGTGCCGTCACACAGCAAATCAACTCAGCCACTTCCATGGGGCGCTTGATGCTCAATGTGCTTCTGTCGTTTGCACAGTTCGAGCGGGAGGTCACTGGCGAGAGGATCCGGGACAAGCTGGCCGCCAGCAAAGCCAAGGGCATGTGGATGGGGGGTGTGCCACCTTTGGGCTATGACGTCGTCAATCACACTTTGGTGATCAACGAACCAGAGGCAGCGACGGTGCGTGCCATCTGGCGTCGATTCGTCGAATTACGCTCCAGTACCGAGTTGTCGCGGGAATTGGTCCGAGACGGCGTGACGACCAAGACCTGGACCAACACCCATGGTGTCCTACGTACGGGTCGGCCCATCACCAAGCAGAATCTTTACAAGGCCTTTCGCAATCCGGTCTACATCGGCAAGATTCGCCACAAGGGCAAGATTCACGCTGGACTGCACGAACCGATCATCGACCAGCCCTTATGGGATGCTGTGCAGGCTATTCTGGCCCAGGAGGCGTCGATTCGGACCTCGGCAACCCTTACCCGCAATAGCCCGCCGGCGTTGCTGCGTGGCCTGCTGTTCGCGCCCAATGGCGAACGGATGCTTCCGACAGGTACCCGCAAGAAGTCTGCCGGTGGCAAGGAATATCTGTATTACATCTCGAGCTCGGACAAAAAGTTCGGCCGTGGCACCAATCCCATCGGCTCCATCCCGGCCAAAGCGATTGAGTCAATGGTGGTCGAGCAGCTGCTGGCTGCATTGCAGTCACCGCAGACGATCCAGTCCGTATGGGATGAGGTTCGGCGTCAGGATAGCGGTATCAATGAGCCTGCCGTTGTGATTGCCATGCGCAATATCGGACTTGTTTGGAATGAACTGTTCCCGGCGGAGCAATCGAGATTGGTCCGATTGCTGATCGATCGGGTTCAGATTCGTGATGACGGCCTGGATATCGAGTGGGCTGCCACTGGCTGGGCGGGATTGGCCGGTGAATTGGCACCCAACACCATCGGCGCAGAACTGCTTGAACTTGAGGAGGAAACGATATGACCGAGCTACGCAAGATGGGAAAGGCCCAGTCCAGGCGCCGATCAACGGATGGCGGAGTGAAACTGACGACATTCATTCCGATGCGCATTGTTCGGCACAAGGCCAATTGGGTGATCGTGCGGCCCGGCGCCGATGGCCACCTTGCGACCAGCGGTGAGCCTGATGCGAATTTGCTGAATGCTTTGGCCCGAGCGTTCTACTGGCAGCAATTGCTGGACTCGGGCCGGGTGGCCAACATCGGTGAACTGGCGGCCCAGGAGGGTGTTGACCGGGTGCGGGTTCAAAAGACACTCAAGCTTGCGCGCCTGGCGCCAGAGCTGGCAGAGGACATTGCTGCTGGGCGCATCCCTGTGGGGCTGTCCTTCGAATTCTTCATCCGCCGGGAGTTACCGGACGAATGGTTCACACAAAGGCAGGTTATTGCCGCTTTGAGTAAGTGAAAGTTTGATCTGAATGGGCGACTGGTCAGTGATGTTCAGGTCAAACCACCTCCCAGCAAACCCGCATGGAATCTAGCTTCGGTGTGCAGAACGACCTTCGCATAAACAGAGATTTGAGACAGAAATGCTCCGGGCAAGGGCCAGAAATCAACAAGAATGCGTGGTGCCTGAATTCGCACTACCCGGGAAGCCCCGCCAGCACTGGGGATCGCGGGCGCAAGAGAAAGGCCAGAGCATGTCTGGCCTTTGGATGGTGGTGGAGAGGATGAGGATCGAACTCAC
>CAYHDD010000175.1:0-6357 GCA_964355195.1 uncultured Rhodoferax sp.
GAGTTTGGAGGTGATGTCCACGATCTGGATCATGCGGTCGTAGGCCATGCGCGTGGGGCCTATGACGCCCACCGTGCCGACGATCTGGCCATCGACTTCGTAGGGGGCGCTGACGATGGACAGATCTTCGAAGGGGATGACCTTGCTCTCGCCGCCGATGAAGATGCGCACGCCCTCGGCTTGGCCCGCAATGTCAAGCAGGCGCATGAGCTGGGCCTTTTGCTCGAACAGCTCGAACGCACGGCGCAAGTGGCCCATGTCGTTGGAGAAGTCACTCACCGCCAGCAGGTTGCGCTCGCCAGCGATCACCACTTCGTCTTGCCCTTCCGTGATGGCTTCGGTGCTGACCGTCACGGCCGCCTTCATCAGACTGGCAATTTCCGAACGCAGGGTTTCGACCTCGCGCTGCAAGCGTTCACGCACCTGCTCGATGGCCAGGCCCACGTAGTGACTGTTCAGAAAATTGGCAGCTTCAACCAACTGTGCCTGCGAGTAATCGACCTCGGTGAAGATGACGCGGTTTTGCACGTCGCCCTCGGGCGAGACGATGATGACCAGCAGGCGGCGCTCCGACAGGCGCAAGAATTCGATGTGACGGAAGACCGAGGAACGTCGCGGCGCGATCACCACGCCGACAAACTGTGACAGGCTGGAGAGCAGGTTGGCAGCGCTCGAAATGACCTTTTGCGGCTGGTCTGAAACCAAGCTATGGGTCGCGAGTTCCCCGCGCTGCACCGTCAGCATGGTGTCGACAAACAAACGGTAACCGCGCGCCGTGGGAATGCGCCCGGCCGAGGTATGTGGGCTCACAATCAGGCCCAGATCTTCCAGGTCAGCCATGACGTTGCGTATGGTGGCCGGCGACAAGTCCACGCCCGAAGCCTTGGACAGGGTGCGCGAGCCAACCGGCTGCCCGTCGGCGATGTAGCGCTCCACCAGGGCCTTTAACAACAACTTCGAGCGTTCATCGAGCATCGCGGCATTTTAGTGATGTAATTTGCGGATGAAATCAAAATTTCCGCTTGTGGCATTGATTGGCAAGTACCAGACGGTCGCATCGGGCGCCACGGTGACGTCGTCGCGCCGGGTGCTGGAGGAGATTGCCCAGTTTCTGCACACTCAGGGTTGCGACGTCGCCGTGGAGCACGACACTGCGCACAACATGGGCATCACGGGCTACCCCATTCTGGGCGTGGCCGACATAGGTGAGCAGTGCGATCTGGGGCTGGTCGTAGGCGGCGACGGCACCATGCTCGGCATCGGGCGCCAACTGGCGCGCTTTGATGTGCCACTGATTGGCATCAACCAGGGGCGCTTGGGCTTCATCACCGATATTCCTTTTGGCAGTTTCGAGACCACGCTGGCACCCATGCTGCGCGGCGAGTTCGAGGAAGATCAGCGCAGCCTGATTCACGCGCGCGTGCTGCGCGACGGGCACTGCGTCTTTGATGCGCTGGCCATGAACGACGTGGTAGTCAACCGCGGCGCCACGTCCGGCATGGTTGAGCTGCGCGTTGAAGTGAACGGTCGCTTTGTGGCCAATCAACGCGCCGATGGTCTGATCATTGCCACCCCCACCGGTTCAACCGCCTACGCGCTGTCGGCCGGTGGACCGCTGCTGCACCCTTCCATTCCAGGCTGGGTGCTGGTGCCGATTGCCCCACACACGCTGTCCAACCGTCCGATTGTTCTGGCCAATGCAACGGAGATTGCCATTGAGGTGGTGGCCGGGCGCGATGCCAGCGCCAGCTTCGATACGCAGTCGCTGGCCTCGCTGCTGCACGGCGACCGCATCGTGGTGAGCCGCTCCGAGCATCGGGTGCGCTTTCTGCACCCCAAAGGCTGGTCGTACTTTGACACGCTGCGTGAGAAGCCGCACTGGAACGAGGGAGTGGCTTTACCGTGAGTCTGCGACGCCTGGTTTTACGCAATTTCGTGATCGTCGCCGAACTCGATCTCGAACTCACTGACGGCTTCACCGTGCTAACCGGGGAGACCGGTGCCGGAAAGTCGATCCTGATCGACGCCCTGCAACTGGTCACCGGCGGGCGCGCGGACGTCGGGCTGATCCGAGAGGGCACAGAGCGAACCGAGGTCAACGCCGAGTTCGACACGACACCGGCCTTGCAGCGTTGGCTCGAAGAGGCTGGCTTCGAGTCCGAAGACACCTTGCTTCTGCGCCGTAGCGTCGACCAACAGGGCAAGAGCCGTGCCTGGATCAACGGCAGTCCGGCGACCGCCACCCAGTTGCGCCAAATCGGCGAACAGCTGCTCGATATTCATGGCCAGCACGCATGGCAAAGCCTGACACGCGCCGATGCCGTACGCGGTCTGCTCGATGCCTATGCCGGCGTGGCGACGACACCGTTGAGCGCCCTGTGGCAAGAGTGGCGACTGACACAGGAGGAACTGAGGCAGGCGCAGGCCGCGCAGCAAACGCTGCAAAGCGAGCGTGAACGCTTGAGTTGGCAAGTCTCGGAAATCGACAAGTTGGCGCCACTGCCAGACGAATGGGAGGCGCTCAACACCGAGCACGGTCGCCTGTCACATGCGCAGGCGCTGCTCGATGCTGCGCAGGGCGCGCTACAGGCGCTGGACGACGACGAGCGAACTGCGCGCAGCGCGCTACTTGACGCTTGCCACTTGCTACGCCAACAGGAACATCTGGAGCCCCAATTCAGGGGCTTGACCGAAGTTCTGGCTTCCAGTCTTGCCCAGGTGGAAGACAGCGTTCACGCGCTGCGCAGCTACCTGCGCAAGACCGAGCTCGACCCCGAGCGCCTGATTGAACTCGATGCGCGCATAGCCTTGTGGCTGTCGCTGGCCCGACGCTACAAACGCAGCCCGGCCGAACTGGCCGAACTGCTCGCCACTTGGAGGCGCGAGCTGCAACGCCTTGAAGCCGCCGGCGATCTGACAAGCCTGGAAGCAGCTCAAGGGGCGGCACAGAGCGCTTTCTTGCAGGAGGCCAGGTCAGTCTCGGCAGCCCGCGCGCTCTGCGCCCCGCAACTGGCGCAGGCGATCAGCCTGGCGATGCAAGGCCTGGGCATGCAAGGCGGACAGTTTGCGGTGACCCTGCAGGCCTTGGCCCAGCCACAGCAGCATGGCTTGGAAGACGTCAGCTTTCTGGTGGCCGGGCACGCTGGCAGCACGCCGCGTCCGGTCAGCAAGGTCGCGTCCGGTGGCGAGCTTTCACGTATGGCGCTGGCGATTGCGGTCACCACGAGCCGACTGGGCACCGCCCAAACCCTGATCTTTGATGAGATCGACGCCGGCGTGGGTGGCGCTGTCGCCGAGACCGTCGGTCGATTGATGAAGCAGTTGGGACACGACCGGCAGGTGCTGGCCGTCACCCACTTGCCGCAGGTAGCGGCCAGCGCCGACAACCATCTGGTGGTCAGCAAACGAACTGAAAATCAGGCCACCCTGAGCTCGGTCCGCGCGGTGCACAGTGCCGAGCGTGTGGCCGAGGTGGCGCGCATGTTGGCGGGTGAGCGGCTCTCTGGTGCCAGCCTGGCCCACGCCCGTGAAATGCTGCAATTGCAGGAGTGATGTCATGAGTTCTGAACGCTCCGAACTACAACTGGTTCTGATCACCGGCATGTCGGGCTCCGGCAAGTCAGTCGCCTTGCATGCGCTGGAAGACAGCGGCTATTTCTGCGTTGACAACTTGCCACCCGAATTGCTGGTGCCGTTTGTCGAGCTGGAACAGAAGCAGCATGCCAGCAAGGTGGCCGTCGCGGTGGATGCCCGGAACGCCAGCTCGCTTCATTTGCTGCCTGAGCAATTGGCGCGGCTGCGCTCGCATGGCCTTCCGATCAAGTCGCTGTTTTTGGACTCTGGCACCGACACCTTGGTGCGGCGTTACTCCGAAAGCCGCCGTATGCATCCGCTGTCGCAGAGTTTGCCCAACCACCCGAATGACCCGCGCCGGGCACTGGTGGAGGCGATTGAAATGGAGCGCGAACTGCTGATGGAGCTGCGTCAGCAGGCGCACATCATCGACACCAGCATCCTGCGCCCCTCACAGTTGCAAGGCTATGTCAAGTCGCTGATCGCGACGAGCGGCAGCCAGTTGACCCTCGTATTCGAGTCGTTTGCGTTCAAGCGCGGCGTGCCCAGCGACGCCGACTTCGTGTTCGACGTGCGCATGTTGCCCAACCCCTACTACGAGCCCGGTCTGCGCCACCTAAGCGGTCAGGACGACCCGGTCACCGCCTTCCTGAGCGAGCAGCCGGACGTGGCGCAAATGCGCGAGCAAATCTTCAACTTCCTGCAACAGTGGCTTGAGGCGCTGGCGCGCGATCATCGGAGCTATGTCACGGTTGCCGTGGGCTGTACCGGTGGACAGCACCGTTCGGTCTATCTGGTGGAGCAGTTGGCCAGGCGCTTTGAGGATCGATGGGTGACGCTCAAGCGCCACCGTGAACTGGAAGGCCACTGATCGAAGTCAGCAAGCGCCGGACTGGCGCTGGCAGACCCAGTGTCGGCCAGCGCGCCGCAGCGATCCACTCGCCTTCACAGGCGAGAGCCGCCGATGCCGGCAAAGAAAGTCGAAGCGCAATCAGATGCAAGTCTTTATGGGTCAGCACGTGCTTGACCGGAGCCGTGTCTTGCAACGCCAAGCGCCAAGCGCCCGGCACCGCAGCGAGCAGCGTCTCGCGCTGATCAAACAGAGGCAGGCAGTAGAGGGCGGCCCAAACACCGGGACTGGGGCGCTTGCTCAACCAGATCGCACCATCGGCCCTTTGCGCCCACAACATCCAGATCACTTCTGAACTGCGTTTGATTTTGCGCGTCTTGACCGGGAACTGCTCGACACGTCTGTGCCGCAGTGCCACGCAACTCGCCGCCAGCGGGCATTGCGCGCAGGACGGATTTCTGACGGTGCAGACCGTTGCACCCAAGTCCATCACACCCTGCGTGTAGCGCGGCATGGTTTCCTGGAGCCGCTGCCTGGGCAACAGCTCGGTCGCCAGAGTCCAGAGCTGGCGCTCGTTGGCCGCCACAGACAAATCAGCGTCAAAACCCAGCACGCGCGTCAGCACGCGCCTGACATTGCCATCCAGAATGGCGACACGCTCGCCAAAACACAGAGCGGCGATGGCTGCGGCGGTGGAACGCCCGATACCAGGCAGTGTCTGTAGGGCCTGCGCTGATCCAGGAAAGGCACCACCGTGCTCCTCCATCACCCGCACCGCGCAGGCGTGCAAGTTGCGCGCACGGCTGTAGTAGCCCAGGCCGCTCCACAGCCCCAGAACTTCATCCAGCGGCGCCGCCGCCAGCGCAGCCACATCCGGAAAACGTTGCAAAAAGCGTGGAAAGTAGTCCAGGATCGCGCTCACGCGGGTCTGTTGCAGCATGATCTCCGACAGCCAGACCGGGTACGGGTGCCTGCTCTGCTGCCACGGCAGATCGTTGCGCCCCGAAGCTTTCTGCCAGTCCACCACCTGGCTCGCCATGTCCTTCAACATACCCTTAACCACCGTCACGGTTTCTGGCAGCTTGGGCAGTAAAAGCTGGAGCGCTGCCCTTGTCGCAATGATTTGATGGTGCTTGCGCAAACGCGGCAGGCTTGGCCGGCGCGCGCGTAAACCATGGCATCCAACTGAAAGTGACCTTTTTCGCCGTTCGCGCTGGAAAAATTGCGCAAGGTGCTGCCGCCACCCGCGAGCGCGCGCGCCAGCACGTCCCTGATGGCGGCGTGCAGTCGAGCGACCCGCAGCCTGCTCAATTTCGCTGCGCTCGCAGTCGGTCTGATGCCGGCCAGAAAGAGCGCCTCAGAGGCATAAATGTTGCCCACACCGACCACCACATCACCCGCCAACAAGACCTGCTTGATGGCCGCCTTGCGCCGCTTCAACTGTGCATGAAACTGTTCTGCATCAAAGTCCTCGGACAGCGGCTCCACACCCAGCTTGCCGAGCAGTTTGCACGCCAGTGGCGCAGCTTCACTTTCAACGTAGACGACCGCACCAAAACGCCTCGGGTCGTGCAGGCGCAGCGTCCCCTGCGTGGTCTGCATCTCAAAATGATCGTGCGGGCCTGACGCGGCCAAATGGCTGGCGAAGGCCAGGCTGCCCGACATGCCCAGATGCACGAGCAGCAGACCTTCATCAAGGTCGATCAGCAGGTACTTGCCACGTCGGCGCACCGAGCGCACGCTGCGCCCGACCAGGCTCGACGGCACACAGCCGAGCGGCCAACGCAGGCTCTTGCCCAGACGCACGGCCTGCACTGTCGAACCGCTGATTCGGGTGCCAAAACTCAGGCGAGTGGCTTCTACTTCGGGTAATTCAGGCATGGCAAGAAATGGGAACAGACATGGATTATTATGGTCCGATGCAACTTTTGAAT
>CAYHDD010000176.1:0-6349 GCA_964355195.1 uncultured Rhodoferax sp.
AGATCCCGCTGCCGGTCTTGCCCCGGCGGTTGTCGAGTTCGTTCGGATAGTTGATCGGCAACGCGCCGGATCCGTAAAACTCCTTGAGCGCGCGCGGGTTCATGCTGCCGGTGATGAAGTAGATACCCAAGGGTGTGCGCAAGTCGCCCTCGGCCATCTTTTCGTAGCCTAATTTTCCAATGGAGACGTAGTAATCGGCGACCAAATTCAAGCCGTTGGCCCGGTTCTCAAAAAGGTACAGGCGCGAGCGGAACGCGTCGATCGCGATGGCGTGGCTGGTGCTGGGCGCGAGACTCAGGAATTGCGATGGAATGGCGCCGGCGGGCGGCCTTTCGCGCAAGGCGCTCAATCGTTTCTGTGATTCATCGCGCAGTTCACCCAGCACGGCTGTCGCAGTCTTTGAGCCGAGTTCCTGAACGTCGCCGAGCATTTTTACTTCACGCACGCGGGTCGAAAGCAAGTCGCCGTAGACCAGCTGTGCGAGCTGAAAGTTGGGATAGTCGCGCACCAGGCTGTCGGCCCGGGTGAGGGCCTCGCGGCTCTGTGCCTTGGCCACCAGTTGATAGACCTCGATCAATCGGGCTTCGGCCAGACCGGAGTCAACCGGGCTTTCGACGATGACCCTTTTATGCTTGCTCTTGGCAGACGCCTTCTTGTGGGCGGCAGCCTGCGTGGCGGTCGATAGCGTGACAGCCGATAGAAGCAAAAAAAGGTAGAGCCACCTTGTCATTGACTCAAAGGGCAGTGCACAGCCGCCGTGCTGAGCGCCGCAGCCCCCGCGATTCACAAGCAGTCATCAATGGCCAGTGGATTCCTTGGCGATCAACCAACGGTCGCCGGCGTTGACGAGTTCAAGCGTCTTGCGACTCGATACCACCAAGGCGCCCGCGCGGTAATGCTGCTTGAACTTGGCAATCGCTCTGCCACCGGTGACGGTTGCGCTGAAGTCGTCGAGTTTGACGCTGATGCTGGTTTTGCCAACGATGCGCTTACGTCGATCATCTTCCCAGGCGGCGCGCGAGCGCTTGCCCGGCGGCGTGAACTCTTTGCCGTAGGCCCCCAGGTAGGCAGTCATATCCTTGGCCGACCAGGCCGTGGCCCAGGCCTGTACCGCTCTCTCGACCTGCTTGACTTCTTCCGAGCTGGCATCGGGCAGCCCTGGTTTGACTGTCGCAGCCGGGGCTGTGGTCGCCGCCGCAGGAACTGCGCCTGGCGTGACGGGCTTGGCCGCACCGGCCGGGGCCGGGCTCACGGCAGCGGTTGATGCAGAGGGTGTTGGCGCGGGAGCCGGGGCAGGTGGCGGGAGTATGGGGCGCTGGCCCTTGTTGCCTGGGCCGAACAATTCCTTGATCAGCGCCAGCTTGGGTGGCACAGCGGCATTGTTACCGTCGAGCTGCAAGGCCTTGTTGTAGGCCTGGCTGGCCAGGCGCGCATAGACGTCGCCGATATTCTCGTGGGCCGTTGCGTAGGTCGGATTGGTACGGATCGCCATCTCCAGGGCGACGCGCGCCTTGTCGAAATGGCCCTGTGCAGCGTACAGGACCGCCAAGTTGTTGTAGGGTTCAGGCAGCTCGGGAAAGTCTTGGGTGAGTTTGGTAAAGATCGCCTCGGCCTCAGCCATCTTGCCGGCACTGCGTTGAATGACGCCCTTGAGAAAGCGCATTTGCGGATCATTTGGCTTGCTGCTGAGATAGGCATCGGCTTTGGTCAAGGCCTCGGGGAACTTGCCGGCGCGCAGCAACTGGCTGACGTCGGCAGACTCGTCGGCATGGAGAGGCGTTACGGCACAGGCGGCGACCAGGGCAAGCAATCGAACGCCCGAGAAAACAGCGGAGTAGTTGAGCTTCATGGAGTCTTGTGATCCCTACGGTGAAAATGCCCTTGGCCGGAGCCGGGTCAGTGGGCTATATACTGGTCGCAATTGTAGCCCACGAGGTTTTTTCACTGCTCCCTCGGATGGCTGCATTTCTCGTGTTTTTGTTGAGGCCGCCCCAGCTTGGATTTTCACAGTTTTCGCTCCTGATTCCCCATGAGTCTTCGCATCTACAACACGCTGACGCGCACCCTCGAGCCTTTATTGACACTTCAGGCAGGTCATGTTCGGATGTACGTCTGCGGCATGACAATTTATGACCTGTGCCATATCGGGCACGCCCGTATGGCAATGGCTTTTGATGTGGTGCAGCGCTGGTTGAAAAGCAGCGGATACCGCGTGACCTACGTGCGCAACATCACCGATATCGATGACAAGATCATCCGACGTGCGCTCGAACGCGGCATCACCATTCGAGCGCTGACGGACGAGATGATCGAGGTCATGCATACCGACATTGGACGCCTCGGGATCGAGGTGCCCACGCTGGAGCCTCGCGCCACTGAATATGTGCCGCAAATGCTGGACTTGATCAATCGCTTGCAAACCAAAGGCTTGGCCTACCGAGGCAGTTCGGGCGATATGAACTATGCGGTGCGCAAGTTTCCCGGCTATGGCAAGTTGTCAGGTAAGTCGCTCGACGAACTTCGCGCGGGCGAGCGGGTCGCCGTCATCGAGGGCAAAGACGATCCGCTCGACTTTGTCTTGTGGAAGGCCGCCAAGGAGACAGAACCCGACGACGCCAAGTGGGATGGCGTTGTTGCTGGACAGGATTTTGGCAAGGGGCGGCCGGGCTGGCACATCGAATGCTCGGCCATGAGTTGCCAGACCCTCGGCGAGACCTTCGACATACATGGCGGCGGCGTGGACCTGCAGTTTCCGCATCACGAAAACGAGATCGCGCAGAGCGAGGGTGCGACGGGCAAACCCTTGGCCAGCATCTGGATGCACAACGGCATGGTGCAAATGGACAACGAGAAGATGTCCAAGAGTCTGGGCAATTTCTTCACGATCCGCGAAGTGCTAAGCCGGTACGACGCCGAGACCGTGCGCTTTTTTTTGCTGCGTACCCATTACCGGACCGATCTGAATTACAGCAATGTGCATCTGGACGATGCACGCAACTCCCTCAAACGTCTGTACACCGCGCTGGACCTGGTCAAGCCGACGGTCGTTGACATCGATTGGGCACAGACCTTTGCGGCACGTTTTAAAGCGGCCATGGACGAAGACTTTGGCACGCCCGAGGCGGTGGCGGTACTGTTCGAACTGGCGACCGAAGTCAACAAGACGAGCTCAGCGGAACTGGCCGGTTTGCTCAAGGCACTGGGCGCTTGCCTGGGCCTGTTGCAGGGCGAACCCAAGAGATTCTTGCAAGCCGGCGCGGCGCTTGATGAAGCTGCGATTGCGGCCATGATTGCACAGCGTGCGGCAGCCAAGGCGATGAAGGATTTTTCCGAGGCGGATCGCATTCGCAAGGAGTTGCTGGCGCAGGGCATCGTGCTCAAGGACTCGGCCACTGGCACCACTTGGGAGGTTGGGCAGTGAGTGCTGCCAAGATTGTGCCCAGTGAGGTGGTACAGCCCGCCTACTGGGAGGAGGCCTGCAAGCACTTGGTCAAGCGTGACCGCGTCATGAAGCGGCTCATTCCCCAGTTTGGCGATGTCTGTCTGCGCAGCCGGGGTGATGCCTTTGTGACGCTGGCGCGCAGCATCGTCGGGCAACAGATTTCGGTCAAGGCGGCCCAGACGGTGTGGGATCGGTTTGTGCTGCTACCAAAGAAGATGACAGCCTGCAATGTGCTCAAACTGAAAGTGGACGACATGCGCAGTGCCGGCCTGAGTGCGCGCAAGGTTGAGTACCTGGTGGATCTGGCATTGCATTTTTCCAGTCGCGCCAACCGGGTGAATTTGTGGGAGACGATGGAAGACGAGGCCATCATCGCTGAGTTGATCAGCATTCGTGGCATCGGTCGCTGGACCGCCGAGATGTTTCTGATCTTTCATATGATGCGTCCCAATGTGTTGCCGCTGGATGACGTCGGCCTCATCAACGGGATCAGCAAGAGCTACTTTTCCGGCGATGTGGTCAGCCGCAGCGACGCCCGAGAAGTGGCGGCTGCCTGGGCACCGTACTGCACCGTGGCAACTTGGTATATTTGGCGCTCTCTGGATCCGCTGCCGGTGGAGTACTGAGTCTTTGTGGGACAGACCAAAGCACACGAAGTGAGCGTGCTCTGTCCCCAACTCGAAGCGGGATGTTGGAAGTTTTGGTGGTGGGACAGACCAAAGCACACGAAGTGAGCGTGCTCTGTCCCCAACTCGAAGCGGGATGTTGGGAGTTTGCGTTGTGGGGTGGGGTAATTCGCACGGACTGTGCATGCCCGAGCCCGACCTGATTGAATGGAGTGTTTTGTGGCCAAGAAAACTTTCCTCGATTTCGAGCATCCGATTGCGGAATTGGAAAACAAGATCGAAGAGTTGCGTTACGTGCAAACCGAGTCAGCGGTTGACATTTCGTCCGAAATTGACCAGCTCGCCAAGAAGAGTCTGCAACTTACCAAGGACATCTACAGTGACTTGACGCCCTGGCAGATTACGAAGATTGCGCGTCACGCCGAACGCCCCTACACGCTGGACTACGTTTCCGAGCTATTCACGCACTTTGTCGAACTGCACGGTGATCGTCATTTTGCCGATGATCTCAGCGTCGTCGGTGGCCTGGCGCGCTTCAATGGCACGCCCTGCATGGTGCTGGGCCAGCAAAAAGGGCGCGACACCAAGGAACGCGGCCTGCGCAACTTCGGCATGAGCAAGCCCGAGGGCTACCGCAAAGCCTTGCGCCTGATGAAGACCGCCGAGAAATTTGGTCTCCCGGTGTTTACCTTTGTTGATACACCCGGTGCCTACCCCGGCATCGATGCCGAGGAGCGCGGTCAATCGGAAGCCATTGGCCGCAACATTTTCGAGATGGCGCAGCTTGAAGTGCCCATCATCACTTGCATCATCGGCGAGGGCGGTTCAGGTGGCGCGTTGGCGATTTCAATCGGCGACCAAGTTTTGATGTTGCAGTATTCGATCTATTCGGTGATCAGTCCCGAGGGCTGCGCCTCGATCCTGTGGAAGACATCGAGCAAGGCGCAGGAAGCCGCAGATGCTCTGGGTATCACGGCGCATCGCCTGAAGGCGCTGGGTCTGATCGACAAGATCGTCAACGAGCCGGTGGGTGGCGCGCACCGTGACCCAAAGCAAATGGCAGCCTTTCTCAAGCGGGCTTTGAACGACGCCCTGCGCCAAGTCAGTGATTTGAAGGTCAAGGAGCTGTTGGACCGCCGCTACGAGCGGCTGCAAAGTTATGGTCGTTTCACCGACACCAAGGTGGCCGTCAAATAGGGTGCTGGCGATCTCAACGTCGTCGGGTGATGTGTGACCGACACCATCACTGACGCGCTGGCGGCGTTTTCACCGGCGCTGCCGCTGGCGGTGGCCTACAGTGGTGGAGCGGACTCGACCGCGCTGTTGCTGGCCTGCGCCCAGAAGTGGCCGGGCCAGGTCTTGGCGCTGCACATTCACCACGGTCTCCAGGCTGCGGGCGATGATTTTGAAAGGCATTGCCTTGCCCGTTGCCGAAGCCTCGGCGTGCCTCTGCTTGTCAAGAGAGTGGACGGGCGGCATATTGCGGGGCAAAGTCCGGAAGATGCGGCCCGACGGGCGCGCTACCAAGCCTTGACGACGCTGGCGCAACAGGAAGACAGGCTCGGTCCCATCAAGAGTATCGCTATCGCACAGCATGCCGATGATCAGATCGAAACCATGTTGCTGGCTTTGAGTCGCGGCGCTGGTCTGCCCGGGCTGAGTGCGATGCCCAGTTGCTGGCAGCGCGATGGGATTGCCTACCACCGCCCCCTTTTGAAGGTTCGATCGTCCGACATCCGCGCCTGGCTCGCTGAGCGCCGAGTCGAATTTATTGAAGACCCGAGCAATACGCACGAACAATTGACACGCAACAGAATTCGGGCGCGTCTGATGCCCGTGCTGGAGGCTTTCTTCCCACAGTTTCGAGACACCTTTGCGCGCACCGCCGGGCATGCTGCCCAGGCGCAAGAACTGTTGCTTGAATTGGCAGCGCAAGACCTTGAACTGACGGGGTCGCCACCGGCCATCTCTCGACTCCAGGGCTTGACTCGTGCACGCCAGGCCAATGTGCTGCGGCATTGGCTCCTGGTCGCCCACCAAACTACGCCCAGCACAGCACAACTGACGGAATTGCTGGACCAGGTCGAGGTCTGTTGCACGCGCGGACATCGCATCCATATCAAGCTTGGAGCCGGGTACGCGGAGCGCCGCGGCGCCTTGTTGCATTGGTACAATCCCCAGGTCCCCCAATAACAACTTTTTTCCATGGCCTTGATTGTTCATAAGTACGGCGGCACGTCGATGGGTTCCACGGAACGCATTCGCAATGTCGCCAAGCGCG
>CAYHDD010000177.1:0-6334 GCA_964355195.1 uncultured Rhodoferax sp.
ATATAATTTCAACATATATCGCTAAGGAGTTACACATGCTTCAGTTCGAAAATGCGCCAAAAAAAGCGACCAACCTTTCGCTAAACGTCAAAGTGTTGGAGGCGGCCAAGGAAATGGGTATGAATATCTCCCAAACAGTCAATGGCTTGCTGGCCGACGAAGTCAAACGCCGTTACTGGGAGCAATGGAACGTGCGCAACAAGGACGCCGTCGACGCCTATAACGCGCGCATCGCCAAATATGGACTGCCGCTCGCCAAGTACCGTAGTTTTGGCAAGAGCCTGGGCGATGGTCGGCAGGAGGCTTGAATGGCACGTTTCGATGTTTACCCCAACCCCGATGTTGACGAAGGAAAACTGATTCCGTTTTTTCTGGATGTGCAAAACGACCACGTCAAAGGTCTGCAAACACGGGTTGTGGTGCCCTTGTGGCAGTCAGACATGCTGCCCATTCGGGCTGAAAACCTGAATCCCGAATTTGATGTTGCCGGGCAGTGCGTGGTCATGGATACGCCCTCTATTGGCGCGGCACCTGCGGCATCACTGCGGCATACAGTGCAAAGTCTTGCAGCACATCAACTAACAATCCAGGACGCGATTGACACACTTTTCGGAAGCTATTGAGTGCAGGCATGACCCCTCACCCGATCCGCTCCCAGTACGAAGACTTTTTGCGCCATGTGGACCGCCACGGCGCGTTCAAGCCGGACCGCACCGGCACCGGCACCAAGAGCGTGTTTGGCTACCAGATGCGCTTTGATTTGAACGAGGGCTTTCCGCTGGTCACCACCAAGAAGGTACACCTGCGCTCCATCATTCAAGAACTCCTGTGGTTCCTGAGCGGTTCCGGCAACAACAACTGGCTCAAGGAACGCGGTGTGTCCATCTGGGACGAATGGGCCCGCCCCGACGGTGACCTGGGTCCGGTCTACGGCGTCCAATGGCGCAGCTGGCCGACACCGGACGGTGGCCATATCGACCAGATCGCCGAGGTTGTCAAAACACTCAAGAACAATCCGGATTCGCGTCGCATCATCGTCAGCGCCTGGAATGTGGCGGAGCTGCACAAAATGGCGCTGATGCCCTGCCACGCCCTCTTTCAGTTCTACGTGGCGCCCGCTACTACGCCCGGTGAACCTGCAAAACTCAGCTGCCAGTTGTACCAGCGCAGCGCCGACATTTTTTTGGGCGTGCCCTTCAACATCGCCAGCTACGCGCTGCTCACCCACATGCTGGCGCAGCAGTGCGATTTGGACGTGGGCGACTTCATCTGGACCGGCGGCGATTGCCATATTTACAGCAACCACCACGAGCAGGTGGCGCTCCAACTCAGCCGTGCACCCTTGGCCTACCCACGCCTGCAACTCAAGCGCCGCCCCGCCTCGCTGTTTGACTACGCATTTGAGGATTTCGAGATCACAGGCTACGAATGCCATCCTGCGATCAAGGCGCCGGTGGCCGTGTGATCCAGCGCCGACAACTGGCGGCACTGCTGGCCCTGACCCTGATGTGGGGCTTGAACTGGCCGATGATGAAGCTCGCGTTGCGGGAAATGACCCCCTTGTACCTTCGTGCGCTGACCATGAGCTGCGGCGCGCTCTGGCTGTTTGTCTACTACCGCGCGCGTGGCGTCCCGATGTGGCCGCGCGGTGCACAGTGGCGCAGCGTGGTCAGTCTGGGCCTGCCCAACATGCTGGGCTGGCACACGGCCTCGATCCTGGGCGTCAACCAACTGGCCTCAGGGCGCGCTGCCATTCTGGGTTTCACGATGCCAATCTGGACCGTGCTGATCGGAGTCCTGTTCATGGGTGAAAAACTGACGCGTCGAGTTGCCTTTGCCGCGATCGCAGTGGCGATCACGATTGCGCTGCTCGGCTCGGTCGAATTCAGCGCCTTGACGGGTCACCCGATGGGCATTGTCTGGATGGAAATTGCCGCCATGCTGTGGGCCATCGGCACGCTGATGATGCGCCGCGCCCACTTGACGCTGCCACTGGAAACTTTGACGGTCTGGATGATGGTGCTGTCCAGCGCCTGCCTGTGGCTGATGGCCTGGACCAGCGAACCCTGGCCGCGCTGGCAGTTCTCCAACGCGGTCTGGCTCAGCCTGGTTTACAGCGTTTGGATCAACTACGGTTTTGCCCAGATCATCTGGGCCAATATGTCACGCAATTTGCCACCCGCCACCAGCGCCATGAGCATCATGGCGGTTCCCGTGGTGGGCACGCTGACCGCGACCGTGGTCGTCGGTGAATGGCCTCATTGGCAGGACTATGTGGCGCTGCTGTTCGTGGCCGCCGCCATCGCCGCCGTCTTGCTGCCAGCACGCGCAACCCGCAGCAATTCATGAAACTCCATCTGATCTTCGCCCGCGCCGCCAATGGCGTGATCGGCCATCTCAACACTCTGCCCTGGCATCTACCCGAAGACATGGCGCACTTCAAACAGACCACGATGGGCTGCCCTGTCATCATGGGACGCAAGACCTGGGACTCGCTACCGCCCAGGTTTCGCCCACTGCCGGGACGTCTGAACGTGGTGGTGACACGCCAGCGGGACTGGCAGGCGAACGGTGCCCTGCGAGCCGGTTCCCTGGAACAGGCCTGCGCCCTGTGTCCCGACGGCAACGATGCCTGGGTGATCGGAGGCGCCGAACTCTACGAGCAGGCGCTGCCCCTGGCCAGCACAGCGGCGGTGACGGAGATCGAAGAAGCGTTCGAAGGCGACGCTTTTGCGCCACAATTCGGGCCTGAATGGGCTGAAGTAGCGCGACAGCGCCAGCTTTCAGTCAACGGCTTGAAGTTCAGCTTTGTCACCTACCAGAAAGTCACAGGAGTTTGAGATGTCCGGACATGGATTTCACGTACACGGCCCGCACGACCACGAACTGGAACACGCTCAGCAGGGCGGCCACGCCGGTCATGATGGCGGCGCCGATGGACACAGCGGCATGGTCAGCCAGATAGCGCTGTTTACCGCCATCATTGCCACCATAGGCGCCCTTTTCGGTTACATGGGTGGTGCCACACAAGCCAACGCTGGACTCTACAAAAACAACGCTGCGATCAAGAAGACCGAGGCTTCCAACCAATGGAACTACTACCAGTCCAAGAGTACCAAACAGTCGCTGGCCGAGCTGGCACGCGATCTGGCAACGCAGGACAATAAGGCTGGCTACCAGGCCAAGGTCGATCGCTATGAGAAGGAAAAGAACGAAATCAAGCTCGCCGCCGAGAAGCTCGAAGCCGACGCCACGCAGTGGGACAAGCAGAGCGACGAGCAAATGCACCAGCACCACCGCTGGGCGCAGTCGACGACGGTGCTGCAAATCTGCATCGCTCTGGCAGCCATCGCGTTGATGACCAAGAAGAAATGGCTGGAATACGCGATGTTCGGCATGGGCGGCGTCGGGCTGCTTGTCGGCGCGCTGGCGGCGCTGCACATTTAGCGCACGGCTAGCACTGCACCGCTGAAGGGACTGCAACTCAAGGCCTGGCTCTGACTGAATCGAACTATGAAACGCCTGTGGCGCAGCTCCCACTTCACCAGCCTGCTGTATGGCGCAGCGATGCTGATGCTGGTGCATTTGATCGGCACGCTGGGCTACCTGTACATCGGCTATCCAACAGCAACCTGGATCGACAGTTTTTACATGACCTTTATCACCGTGGCCTCGATTGGCTATGGAGAGATCGTGGACCTGAGCAGTCACCCGATGGGTCGTTTGTTCACGGTGGCTATTGCGGCCTTTGGCATCCTGACCCTGAGTTTCCTGTTCTCCAGCTTCGTCGCCCTGCTGCTGGAGTCTGATCTGAACACCGCTCTGAGGAAGAAACGCATGAAAAAAGAGATTGCAAAACTGACCGGGCACTACATCGTGTGCGGCATTGGTCGGGTCGGCAGCAATGTGGCCGAGGAATTGATCCAGACCAACCGTTCACTGGTGGTGATTGAAAACAGCCGCGACGTGCTGAACCAGTGGCTGGAGCAGCACCCCAGCACACTGCACTTGCATGCCGACGCTGCCGACGATGAAGCCCTGCGCACGGCGGGCGTAATGAATGCCGCTGGGGTTTTCGCTGTCACCGGCGACGACAGCCATAACCTGATGGTGTCGCTGTCGGTCAAGCTGATCAACCCGAAAGCGCGCGTGGTGGCGCGCCTGCACGACGTTCGCAACGCCGACAAGGCCCGCCGCGCTGGCGCCGACGAGACAGTTTCGCCCGACTTTACTGGCAGCATGCGCATCGCTTCGGCCATGGTGCGCCCGCATGCCGTCAACTTCATGGACCAGATGCTGCGCACCGACGACCGTTTGCGGGTTGAAGAGGTGGTGGTGCCTGCCGGCTTCGCTGACACGCCGGTGCGCGACCTGCTGCCAAGATCACGCGACTACATGCTGATGGCCACGCACGAGCAGGGAAAGTGGGTCTTCAACCCGGCCGACGATCATCTAATCAAGGCTGGGGCCGCGCTGGTTGTGATGACCAATCCGGCCGGTCGCAGCCAACTTGAAAAGCTGTTTCAGTAGAGGCTAATAGCTGCGGTGGCTGCCGCGCTCATCCACCGTAATCGTGTGACCAGGCTGGGATGACACCTGAGTCCGGTACTCTGCCCCGCGGAAGACGTAGGTGATCTCCCAATACTCAGGTCTCGCCTGGCTCGGCAAGCTATCACAACGCCGCAAATCCTTGGTCAACGGCCGATGGGCACCCATCTGCTGTGCCGGCGGCACCGGCGTACCACCGGCGGCCATAGGCTCAAGCTCGACCCAGCAACGCCTTTGCGGCAAACCGAGTACGGCACGGACCGAGGTAACGGAGGCCTCCTGAGGACGATCCTCACCCCGCCCGCGATGGCTGAAGGCGCGCATTGAAGAAATGCGGTCGTTCAGACCGACGGCGTCCAGCGCCGGGTAATTGCCGGCGCGCAGCACGACACAGCGCCCACGAAATTCGTTCTCATCGCAAATTTCCCAGGAGTCGCCCGTCACCACAGCCGACGACGCCCGGTTGCTGAAGCCGACACGCCCCAAGTCGCCCATCGACCTGTCGGCGGCAAAAGGTCGACCCTGAAAGTTTTCGTGCTCGTAGAGGGTGATCTGAGTGCCCTGCGGCCCTGGCGGCGCAGGCGCAACGAACCGGCCATCAGCGGCGCCGCGTAGACCCAACGGCCGCGCCGAGTTCGCGCGATCATTCATGTCCATAACGTCCAACGCGGGGTAGTTGCCGGCGCGCAGAAGAATGCAGCGCCCGCGATATTCGCTCTGGTCGCAGACTTCCCACGGCTCCCCTACCACGACCGCCGATGACGCACGGTTGCCATAGTCGGCGCGCGAAAGATCGTTGATGGACCGGTCTGCAACCAGCGGCCGCCCCTTGAAGTTCTCATGCTCGTAGAGGGTGATCTGCGCGCTGGCCTGCGTCGTGACTGCGGCCAGCGCCAATGTCAGCAAGGTTTTTAAGGATCGGCTCACCGGATACTCCTGTAGAAATGAACACAACTTGGAGAATAGCCTGCTTTTGCCACTGGAGGCGACCTCGACGAGTTGAGCTGAAGCGCTACCTGCGCAAAACATGACCCCCGTCAGCGTACGCCCGCGACGCGGGGCTTGACGCTTCGCTTGCCAACAGCCGTCCCTCTTAGGTCGACCTGTTGATGTGCAAACGCACGGAGTTGACGCCTTGATGGTGTAGATGGCTCACCTCATCGCAGGCGTGTTCAATGATATACAGGCCAAATCCACCCTCGGGCATATTGGATAAGTCGACTTCAGACCGCTTGTGAGTCGGCGCGAAGGGTTCGCCAATGTACTTGAATTCGATTTCGATTCCGGCTTTCGTGTGTTCGCAGATGACTTCGATGGGCGCCCCGGTCAACAACCCTCTGGCATGCCGGATCACATTCGTCACCACTTCCACCGCAGCGACTGTGACCAGGCCGGCCCTGTCTTGAGCGACTTCATCAAGCTGAGCCTGGATGAACGCACGGACTATGGACAGAGAACCCAGCGTCGCCGGGACTTCCAGCCTGTTGAGGTGACGCTGCGAATCCGGTCGTGTCAGCATGACCATCGTCACGTCGTCCACGGTGGTCACGTCGTCGGGGAGCATCTCACGCCGCATTGCGTGCAAAACCATCGCTGGTGAGCCGTGCGCACGCAACTGGCGTATGACGCACGCATTGACGGCGTCGCGCCCGATGCGTTGGCCTCCTGCAACGATGGCGTCGGAGATGCCGTCCGAACTGAGGAACACGGACTCGCCGGGCAGCAGTTTGTGAACCGATTGCTCATAGTCTTCGTCCAGGAACAGACCGATCGGAGTGTGTTGGTT
>CAYHDD010000178.1:0-6313 GCA_964355195.1 uncultured Rhodoferax sp.
TCAACTCGAAATGGGATGTGGGTAGTTTGCCAGCTCTGTCCTGAACTCGAAGCGGGCTGTTCGGATGCCCGCCTCACTCGGCTCCGGCCACAGCCTGCTGCGCTGTCACCGGGCCGACACTGCGGCGCTCGAACCAGGAACCGACGTAAAACACCGCGACCAGCGACAAAACCAGGCCAGCCAGTACCAGCGGCTCAGCGATACCGTATGCGTCGCTGATGGTATCGCCGTCGATGATTTCACCCATCGCCATCATGGCGCGAATGGCCGGCCCGTAGAAGCCTGCGAAGGCAAGCGTGCCCAGCAGCAGGCCGCCAATGAACGCCAGAGCGTCCAGACGTCCCGAAGCCAGCCCGACGACCGAGGTGCCTGGACAGAAGCCACCGATGGCAAAGCCAGCACCGACCAGCGCTCCGCCCACCGCCGACGCCATCACCAGCGCTTGCGGCACCGACACCGCATCGGGCTTAAGCAGCCCGCCGACTCGCAGCAGCCACAGTCCCACTGCCGCCACAACAATCGCCGTGAACATGACCTTGAAAACCGACCAGTCACTTAGTCGAAACTGGGCGCTGAGCTTGAGCGGACTGCCAAAGCCTGCGTTCTCCAGCACGTAGCCAAACAAGATGCCGCAGAGCAGCCCGGACAGCATGCCGGCGTTGTTGAGGGGAAACATCTCAGACTCCTCGTACCCACCGGCTGACGATCAGCCCGGTGGCAAAAAACAAGCCCAGGAAGACGAACGCCGCAATGCCAAGCGTCGCCGCACCCGACAGACCCAGCCCGCTGGTGCAACCGGCCGACACGCGTGCACCAAACCCGGCCAGCACACCGCCCGCCAGGGCTCTGAGTAGACGCGGCCAGCGGCCAACGCTGCGCTCACCGTCGATTTGCACCCGAAAGCGCCCTGCCATAAAGGCCGCCACCAGCGCACCAAACCCAACACCCAGCACTTCCCAGGTGATCCAGGAGCCCATCGGGCTGCCTTCGGCCACCATCGGCCCGAGATAGCCGTTGGCATGAGTTACGGCCGGCGCCACGGCCAGACCGACCCCGGCAACCAGGTGCGTGGCAGCGCCACTGGCGCCCAGGCCATGACCGGACAGGACAAAAGTGAACAGCAGCACCAGCCCCAGCGCCACACCGGCCAGCCATGGCGACCAGAAGGGCTTGACGCTGCTGGCGTCGGCGGTGGGTTTCTTCATGCTCAATCCCTTTCAAAAAATCTGCCTGACATCAAGTCTTTGCGAGCCTGTGCTTCAGTGTATTTATTACGCCAGCCCGCATCTTTGATCTATCGCAATATAAGCAAGCACAAATATAAGGAGAATTGCAATTAGGGTAACTACTTAGTCCTGAAGCGACAGAAAGCAAGGTCTCACATGACGTCAATATGGAGTCGATTCTCCCGAACCACCTGGTTGGCCAGCTGCTTGGTCCTGGCGGCCCTGGGCCCGGTTCAGGCCCAGGAGCCCAAGCCCCTCAAGCTTGGCACCACGGCCGACCACACCAAGTTCAAGGAACTACAGCGCGAGTTCAAGTCCGGGCCCGATCTGACCAAGGCCTGCCTGTCCTGCCACACCGAAGCGGCCGGCCAGATTCATCGCACCAAGCACTGGAAGTGGGAATACACCAACCCCGATACCAAGCAAGTGCTCGGTAAAAAACACGTGGTCAACAACTTCTGCATCTCGGTGGCCTCCAATGAGGCGGCCTGCAACAGCTGCCACGTAGGCTACGGCTGGAAGGACGCCTCGTTTGACTTCAAATCGGAAGAAAACGTGGACTGCGTGGTCTGCCACGACACCACCGGCAACTACAAGAAACCATCCGGACTGGCCGGCAACGTGGTCACCCAGGACATGGAGTTTCCGCCCGGCTCCGGCAAGATCCTGAAAGCCATTGACCTGAGCAAGATTGCGCAAAAGGTCGGCAAGTCGAGCCGCGACACCTGCGGCGCCTGCCACTTCAACGGCGGCGGCGGCGATGGCGTCAAGCACGGTGACATGGACAGCTCTTTGGCAGCACCCGAAAAGGCCGTGGACGTGCACATGGACGCCTCCGGTCTGGACTTCACGTGCGCCACCTGCCACAAGACCGCCAGTCACGATGTGGCCGGCAGCCGCTACAGCCCGACCGCCAAAGAGGCCAAGGGCTCGCATGTGCGCGGCGCCATCGGCAATGGCAACCCGGCCACCTGCGTTTCATGCCACAACAACGCCCCGCACACGTCGAACGCCAGACTCAACCAGCATGCCACCAAGCTGGCTTGCCAGACCTGTCACGTTCCGGAATTTGCCCGCGGAGGCATTGCCACCAAGATGAGTTGGGACTGGTCGACCGCCGGCCAGCGCGATGCCAACGGTCAGCACATCACCAGGAAGGATGCCAAGGGTCACATCACCTACGAATCGCGCAAGGGTGACTTTGTGCTGGCCGAAAACGTCAAGCCCATCTATGTCTGGTTCAATGGCCAGGTCAATTACACCTTGCTGACCGACAAGCTCGACATCAGCAGCCCGGTCACGCGCATCAACACCCTGGGCGGCAGCCCGAGCGACGGCAAGTCGATGATCTGGCCGATCAAGCGCTTCGGCGGCAAGCAGCCTTACGACAGCGTCAACAAGACCCTGATCACACCGCACACCGCCGGCAACGACGACACCGGTTACTGGAAGAACCTGGAGTGGAACAAGGCCATCGAGGTCGGCATGAAGGTCTCTGGCACACCGTACTCGGGCCAGTTCGGCTTCGTCAAGACCCAGATGGACTGGCCCATCACGCACATGGTGGCACCCAAAGACAAGGCGCTCGGCTGCGTGCAATGCCATGACAAAGACGGTCGCCTGGTTGGTCTGCCCGGCATCTATGTACCCGGCGATCACACCAGCGCCCTGCTTGACCAGTTGGGTTGGGGCCTGGTGCTGCTGACGCTGCTGGGTGTGCTGGGTCATGGTGCCGTTCGTATCGTTTCACGGGGCAAAGCCTCAGGAGGTTCAAAATGACGGAGCGTGTCTATCTGTTCAAGGGCTTTGTGCGCTTTTGGCACTGGTCGCAAGCGGCCCTGATCATCTTCCTGATGTTGAGCGGCTTCGAGGTACACGGCACCTACCGGTTGCTGGGGTTCGAGAAGGCCGTGGCCTATCACAGCCTCGCCGCCTGGGGCCTGGTCGGTCTGTGGGTGTTTGCCATCTTCTGGCACCTCATCACCGGCGAATGGCGTCAGTACGCACCGACGACGCACAACGTGCTGGCGATCATGCACTACTACTCATCGGGCATCTTCAAGAATGAACCTCACCCGTTCCGGCCGAGTTCACGCCAAAAACACAACCCGCTACAACGCCTGACCTACCTCGTGATCCTGACCATGCTCAGCCCATTGCTTTGGATCACCGGTTGGCTTTACATGTTCTACGCCGATTGGTCCGCATGGGGTCTGAGCGCGCTGCAACTGGAGTGGGTCGCCACCGGCCACACCATCGGTGCTTTCCTGATGCTGGCCTTTCTGGTCTCGCATCTGTACCTGATCACCACCGGTCACAAGCTCACCTCACAGGTCAAAGCCATGATCACCGGCTGGGAAGAGCTGGGCTGACCCGCGAATTCACTTTCATCATTTCTCTAGGAGCTTTCAATGAAAACGACCCCCTCTCTGACCACGCTCGCCCTGCTCGCCATGCTCGGCGCATCGTTTACGGCTCACGCTTATGACGCCGACTGGAAACGTGGCCGCGTCTACTACCGCAGCGTCTGCACCTCGTGCCATACCGCCGCCCCTGTCGGCGCCATCAACCCGAGTACGCGCACCAAGGCCGATTGGTCAGCCTACCTGCTGCTCGACAAGCACGCCAAGGGCAAGGACACCATCAGCAAGTATGTCGGCAAAGCCTACCGCGCCAGCATCAAGGCCACTAACAAGGCGGCCGAGAAGTTTGCCGAAACGCCTGATCAGGAACTTGCGGAAGACATCAAGGCGTTCTTGATCAAGGGCGCCAAAGATGGTGACTCCCCCGCCACCTGTAGCTAGGCGCCCGTGCAACGCAAGCAGAACCCGCCTTCGCGGTCTGGCCCCTTGCACTTCCGCGCGATTGAGCGCAACCAGCGCAGGGCTGGCGCTGTCCTGAAGTCAGCCCATTCATTTAAGGAATTGATCATGCATGCCAAACAAATTTCGCTCTGCGTCGCCCTTCTGTCGGCACTGGCGATCCTTCCGCAGTCTCTGCTTGCCGCCACCGAGACGGCCCCTGTAGCCAGCGTGGCTGCCGCCTACTCGCCTGCCAACCCCGGGCCGGGCTGGTTCAGTAAATTGGTGAGCCTCGACTTCGTCAAGAAGCAGGCAGCCATACCGAAGGTGGATGGAGTGCTGTTGATTGACGCCCGTCCGACCACGCGCAAGTACGACGTCGGCCACATCCCCACCGCCATCAACATCCCCGACACCCAATTCGACAAGCTCGCAGCCAGCCAGCTGCCCCAGGACAAATCAACGCTGCTGTTGTTCTACTGCGAAGGCTACGACTGCATGCTCAGTCACAACTCGGCCGCCAAAGCTGAAAAACTGGGCTACACCCAAGTTCGCGTCTTTGCCGAGGGCTTCCCGGGCTGGGTAGCCGACGGCAACCTGCAGGCAGTCAGCCCGGCGCACATCAAAAAGTTGCTCGACGAAAAAGCATCCTTCACGCTGATCGATGCCCGCCCGAAAGAACGCAAGTACGACCTCGGCCACATCCCCGGCGCCATCAGTCTGCCGGACTCACAGTTCGACTCATTGGCGCCCAGGCTCTTGCCAGGCGACAAGGCGGCCGCGCTCTACTTCTACTGTGACGGCGTGAACTGCGTGCTCAGCAACAACTCGGCTCTCAAGGCCATCAAGCTGGGTTACAGCAACGTCAAGGTCGTGCCGGAAGGCTACCCGGGCTGGGAAAAGGCTTTTGGTGCCGGGCCAACCGCCACAGGCGCCAGTGCGCAAACGCCACCGAAGGCACCACCGATTGAGGCCGGAAAGGAACCTGGAAGTATCAGCGTAGCCTCGTTCGAGCGCATCTACAAGCAAGCGCCTGACAGCGTCCATCTGGTCGACGTACGTGACCCAGCCGAATTCAGCAACGGCAGCTTCAAGGGCGCGCTCAACCTGCCGGTGAGCACCCTGGAAAAGAACTTGGACAAGCTGCCCCAAGGCAAGCCGATCATCTTCTTCTGTGGCGCCGGCGCGCGCAGCGGCGAAGCGCATGACATGGTCAAACTCTACAAACCGGAAATCAAGGCCATGTTCCTGGACGCCAACATCAAGTGGGCAAAGGACGGCAGCTACAGCATCAGGGGCAACTGAGACGTGGCGACCCTTGCTGCCTCTCAATGCCCCGCCAACTGCCCGGCAAAGGTCTTGATACCGCGCAACAGCATCTCAATGGAAACCGCCACCAGCACCAGGCCCATCAGGCGTTCCAGCGCCACCACAAAGCGGTCGCCGGCGACACGCTGAATGCGTTCCGCCAGGACCAGCACGATCGCGCTGACCAGCATGGTGACGCAGAGGGCGCCAATCCACTCGAGACGCCGCTGCGGCGCCTGCGAGACCAGCAGCAGGACAGTGGCCAGAGCGGACGGTCCGGCAATGGCGGGGATGGCCAGCGGAACAATCAGCGGCTCGCCCGGTATCTCATCGGCGTCGGTCTTGGGTGGCGGAAAAATCATGCGCAATGCGATCAGGAAGAGGATCACACCGCCCCCGATTTGCAGCGACAGTTCGCTCAGATTCATGACACGCAAGAAACCATCGCCGACAAACATGAAGGTCAGCAGCAGTGCGAAGGCAATCAAGACTTCGCGCAGGATCACCCACGGGCGGCGCTGCGGCTCAACGTGCTTGAGCGCGTTCGCAAAAATCGGAATGTTACCAACTGGGTCGGTAATCAGAATCAGCAGAATGGTGGCCGAAACAAAGGTGTAATTCATACCCGCAGGATAGCAGGCAAGCCGCGCTACGGCTGCTCGCTGCTCTGCTGGCAGGCAACACAACGGGGTGCTTCTGGCGCCGCCTGCAGTCGTGCCAAGGCAATCGGTTCGCCGCAGTCGATGCACAGACCATAGGTGCCGACCTGGATGCGCTCCAGCGCTGCATCGAGCAGCCTGATCTCTGCGGTCTCGTGCTCGTCGAGGGCAAATTCGAGGTCCCGTGCACTGTTGAGTTGCGCGTCGGAGTCCTGGGCGTGCTCAAAGTGTTCGGCCGACGCCTGGACACGGCCATAATCCTGGCTTCTTCAAACTCGCACGCTTGCGCTCCAAACCCCATGAATCTCAAAGCCCTCAC
>CAYHDD010000179.1:0-2353 GCA_964355195.1 uncultured Rhodoferax sp.
CCCATTTCCTTTGCCGCCTCCAACACTTTTACGTTTAACGAAAAGTTTGTCGCTTTTTTTTTCTCATTTTCGAACTGAAGCATGTGTAACTCCTTAGCGATATATGTTGAAATTATATGTGCACAGAGTATGCGCAAACACTGGCTGTACGATGGCCGTGGAGGTGCTGGCAAAGATAGCAGTACATGAGAACGATGATGTTAAAGACCGTGCCGCGCTCAAGCGCATGTGGGAGTACGCGACAGACCTGAATTTGCGTGAGCATGATAAACCGGTCGACGTGGACGATACGAAAGTGCCCTTGCATGAGTGGTTGGTACGTCTCTTTCTTGACCAGGTTGACAGCTTGGTGGCGCGCGGCATTCGACTGCATTACGTTGAACGGGAAGACAATTTATCCACCGTGCGCGGGCGACTGCTAGTTGCGCAAAATATGCGAGCCAACGCACTGGCGCCGCAACGTTTTTTTTGCAGATTTGAAGAATTCTCACCAGACAGACCCGAGAACCGATTGATTCGATCTGCTGTTCTGCGCGTCATGGGTCGCAGCAGTAACCCCGACAATCAGCGCCGCGCAGCCCAATTAAGTGAGCGACTACATGAGCAAGATTCTCGTGCTGCCCAAGATGGCGCAGTGCATCCGAGTCAAGAACTGCAAGAGTTTCACTGAAGGCCTGCATGATCAGATCTGGCTCGAGATGCCAGGTGGTCAATACTTGGGCCCGATATTCTGGCCAGACCGCGAATTCGTGCGACAAGAACAGCTTGCACAACGACAGCGCATCATATGAAGCCGCAGGGTGACTCTCGACTTCTTTTGCGAACCTTGCTGACAGCGCGATTCGCATAGGCTCCGGCAACACGAGTGCGGGGCCTAACAGTCGCAAGAGACGAGCGTCGTCGTAGATGTGCTCGCCATAGGTCTTTGTCGCGACCACGGCACGCAGCGCGAAGCGAAGGGTTGGGAGATGTACTTTGCCGGCTTCTGCCAGAAAAGTGATGCATTCGGAACTGCTGGTCATGCGGGTCGCCTATGAGGTTGTGAAAGACCTCACAGGCTAAGCCCTCGATACGTCAAATCCTGTCGTCGAAAACTGAGGATCAGAGAACGCCAGTTAATTTATGCGAACGATCACAGTGGTCCCAGTGAGAGGAAGTGATCAGGTCCGTTTTGCATAAGCCCGTTCAACCCGGGCAACGCGTACTTCAAAGTGCTCGTACCAAAGCGCATTCCCACCTTCTTGCGCGATTCGATGTTCTGCATGGGATCGCCAAGCAGCAATGGCTTCCAGACTGGCCCAATAGGAGACCGTGATGCCAAAGCCGTCGGCTCCGCGAGCACTCTCGACGCCGAGGTAACCCGGTTGACCGGATGCCAGTTCGACCATGCGCTCGGCCATAGGCTCATAGCCCATATCGCCCGCGGTACGCTGGGACGAGAAGATGACCGAGTAGTAAGGTGGCTCGGGCAGTGCTGCGAAGGATGACGTTGCCATGGTTAGAGCCGCACGACGCGTCCCGGGTTCATCAGGTTCTGCGGGTCCAGCGCATGCTTGATGGCACGCATCATGTCCAGTGCTACCGGCGACTTGTATTTTTCCAACTGCTCGACTTTGAGGCTGCCAACGCCATGCTCGGCAGAGATCGAACCCTTGAATTGGGTCACCGAATCGAATACCAGCGTGTTGACTTGTTTTTCATGCTTTGACAAAAATACGGCTGCATCCATAGCCTCGGGTGCCTGCACGTTGTAGTGCAGATTGCCATCGCCGAGATGACCGAAGTTCACCATGCGTACCCCTGGGATTGCCTGCTGCAACGCGGCGTCGGTGTGGAGCACGAATTCGGCGATGCTGGAAATCGGTATCGATATGTCGTGCTTGATGTTGAGCCCCTCGATCGGTTGCGCCAGGGGAATGCTCTCGCGGATGTGCCACAACTGCTCGGCTTGCGACAGGCTCTCCGCCACCACCGCATCGGTCACACAGCCGTCTTCCAGTGCGCTTTCCAGCAGGGCTTCAAAGCGACCTCTGGCATGCACCTCAGACTCGTGATCCGAGGTCTCCAGCAGAACGCAAAACCGTGCGCTCAGCGGCGTCGGCATGCGCAATTGCGGCAAGTGCCTGGCGACCAGACTGAGCGCAAATTGCCCCATCACTTCAAAGCCGGTTAGCCCGGCACCCAAGCGGCGCTGGGCCAGCGCCAGCAGTTGGACGGCGTGCTCCAGTGAGGCGACGCAAGCCCAGGCCGTGAGGCGCGCGGCCGGGCGCGGGTAGAGTTTGAGCGTCGCCGCCGTGATGATGCCCAGCGTGCCCTCGGAGCCGATGTAGAGGTCGCGCAGGGCGTAGCCGGG
>CAYHDD010000179.1:2363-2845 GCA_964355195.1 uncultured Rhodoferax sp.
TGGCGCAAGCCCGACAAACCGCTCCAGATCTCGCCCTGAGCAGTTACGACTTCAAGCCCCAGGCACAGATCGCGCGTGTTGCCGTAGCGCAGCACCTGCGTGCCGCCCGCGTTGGTGGCCAAATTGCCGCCTATCGTGCAACTGCCCTGCGAGGCCATGCTGAGGGGCAACAGCAAACCGGCGTCAGCGGCGCTTTGCTGCAGATTCTGCAAGATGCAACCGGCCTCCACCGTCATGGCCAGGTTGTCCGCGTCAATGGCGCGCACCGTGTTCATGCGTTGCAGGCTCAGCACAATTTGTCGGCCGGAGTTGTCTGGCGTGCTGCCCACCACCAGACCGGTATTGCCCCCCTGCGGCACCAGGCTCAGAGCTTTGTCTGGGTGCTGGCAGCGAAAATCGCGACAAACCTTGACGATCTGTGCCACTTGCTCAGTGCTGGCGGGCCTTACCACGGCCAGTGCCTTGCCACTGGCGCGCTTGCG
>CAYHDD010000179.1:2855-6297 GCA_964355195.1 uncultured Rhodoferax sp.
GGCAAGCAGATGGTCGCTGCCGACGATCTGGCGCAACTGGTTCAACAGCTCTTGCATGTCATGGTTTCCCGACAGGAGCAGCCTTCAGGCGCAGGTGAACATGCCACGCGCATGCCGCAAAAAGACTCACGCAGAGCGCCGTCTCCATCATCGCCAGGTAGGCGCCAGGGCCTCGATCACTGGTGGCACGAACCACACCCTCGATGAAATAAAGCCAGACCACCAGGCTCACCCAGCGGTAGGTGTAGAGGCGGTTCTTCAGCAGCCCGGCCAGCGGCAGGCACAGCGGCATCGCCTTCAGCGCGAACCACGAGCCACCCGGTCGCAGCGGCGCCAAGACCAGCTCCCAGGCCAGGCACAGCGCTATCAGCGCGAGCAGGCTGCCGACCGCCAGAACACGGCTGGCGGCGAGTGCTGGGGAAGCGGTCTTTTGTTTGTTTTGCATGGCAATGGCATCATAGCGGCCATGAGTTTGCTATCGACACCGCCCGTCAAATTGGTTTTGCATTGGCATCAGCGCCTGGAAGAGTATTTTCAAGACCTGTTGCGCTTTCCCTGGAAGAGCACGGCCATCACGTTGCGCCAGCGTTTTCGCGAGGACCGGCTTGGCCTGACGGCGAGCAGTTTGACCTTCACAAGCACCATGGCCCTGGTGCCGCTGGTAACCGTGGCGTTGGCCATCTTCACGGCCTTTCCCATGTTTTCCAAGTTTCAGGCGGTGTTGCAGAAATGGTTGCTGGAGAGTCTGATTCCCGACAACATTGCGCGCCAGGTGATGGGCTACTTGACGCAATTCTCCAGTCAATCAAGCAAGTTGGGCGGTGCCGGCGTGGCAATCCTGCTGGTCACCGCGCTGGCTTTGATCTTGACGATCGATCGCACCCTCAACAGTATCTGGCGTGTGCGCACACCGCGCTCCTTCGGCCAGCGCTTGCTGGTCTACTGGGCCGCCCTGACCCTGGGGCCGCTGCTGCTGGCGGTCAGCCTGAGCATCACCTCCTATGCCTTGTCGGCGTCCAAGGGCGTGGTGTCGGCCATGCCGGGTGGATTGCCTTTTCTCCTGGATGTGTTGCAGTTCTTCATGCTGGCAGGTGCCATGGCGGCGCTCTACAACTACGTGCCCAATACGCGTGTGCGCTGGTCGCACGCATGGGCCGGCGGCCTGTTCGTGTCGGCCGCCATCGAGTTGGCCAGGAAGCTGCTGACCCTTTACCTGAGCAAGGTGCCGACCTACTCGGTGATCTACGGTGCCTTCGCCACGGTGCCGATTCTGCTGATCTGGATCTACACCGCCTGGGTGATCGTGCTGCTGGGTGCCGTCATTGCCGCCTACCTGCCGAGCCTGCTGGCAGGCCACGAGCCCAGGGGCAGTGCCCACGGCTGGCAATTTCAACTGGCGCTGGAGACCTTGCAGCAACTCGATCAAGGGGGTGCGACACCGGATCACGGCCTGAGCATGGAGCAATTGGTGTCCCGGCTGCGCGTCGACGCCTTGCAACTCGAACCGGTGCTGGAGACTCTGTGCGAACTCGATTGGGTCGGTCTGCTACAGGAAGAACGTGCCGACCAGATGGCCCGCTATGTCTTGCTGGCCGACCCCGACACCACCTCGCTGGCGCCCCTGCTACAGGCCTTGTTACTGGCGATGAAGGGCAGTACCAGGAACCTGTGGGACAACGGGCGCTGGGAGGCGCTGACGCTGCGCCAGGCGCTGTAGCAAAAGCGCATCAAGGGTCGGGCGGGTGGGGAGCTGAGTACACCGCCTGCCTGAACCGGTCCGCGTAGTGGTGCTTTCGAGTCTACTGGGCGGCGGTTTCCGCCAGATAGCGCGCCTTGTTTTCTGCGTTGGGCGGGTACAAGCCGGGCAGGGCAGCGCCTTGCTCGACCTGGCGCATGATCCAGCTCTCCAGACGCTCCTGCTCCGGGGCCAATACCAGGATTTCGTCGAGCAGCGCGGCTGGAATCAGCACGGCACCGTCATCGTCGACCACCAGCACGTCGCCCGGAAAAACCGCCACGCCGCCGCAGGCAATGGGACGCTGCCAGTCGACAAAGGTCAGAGCGGCCACGGACGGTGGCGCTGCCGCACCGCTGCACCACACCGGCAGCCCGCTGCCGAGCACGCCCGAAACATCGCGCACAACGCCATCGGTGACCAGCGCTGTCACGCCACGCTTGACCATGCGCGTACACAGGATGTCGCCAAAGACGCCGGCGTCGGTGACGCCCATCGCATCGACCACCGCAATGCAGCCAACTGGCATGTCTTCGATGGCGGCGCGCGTCGAGATCGGTGACGACCAGGACTCTGGCGTTGCCATGTCTTCGCGGGCCGGCACAAAGCGCAGCGTGAAGACGCGCCCCACCAGGCGTGGTTGTCCGGCGCGCAGCGGGCGCGTGCCGCGCAGCCAGACATTGCGCAAGCCTTTTTTGAGCAGCAGGGTGGTCAGCGTGGCGGTGGTGACCTGACTGAGGATTTCGACCGCCTTCGGGTCGAGTTGCATCGTGATGGGGGCCGACATCGAAGTGTCTCCGTTAATTAAAGAAGTAGTGCTTATCGATGTCAGATCGGCCGCAATTCACGGCGCAGATACTGCATCAGCAGCACTGCGATGAAGAGCCCGAAGCCGATCAGATCAGCCAGTGCGCCTGGATACACCAGTGCGAAGCCGGCGACGATCAGCATCCAGCGTTCGGCCAGCGTGGTGCGCTTGAGGGCCCAGCCCTGAAACCCCGCCGCCAGTGCCGCGATGCCGACAGCGCAGGTGAGCGTCACCTGCGCAATCGACCACCAATTGGCACTGGCCAGTGCCTTGGTTGAACCCATCAGCAGCAGTCCCTGGCCGTCGGGGTCGAGCACGAACATGAACGGCACCAGAAAGGCCGGCACCGTGTACTTCCAGCATTGCAGCGTGGTCTTGTAAGGATCGCCACCGGTGATCGCTGCTGCGGCAAACGGTGAGAGCGCCGTCGGCGGCGACACCTCGGACAGCACGGCGTAATAGAAGATGAACATGTGTGCGGCAAAGTCGGGCACACCGAGCTTGATCAACGCCGGTGCCGCGATCACCGCACAGATGATGTAGGAAGCCGTCACGGGCACCGCCAGGCCAACAATCCAGACCACCAGCGAGGTGAACAACGCCGTCAGCAGCAGCGAACCGCCCGCATAGTCGATCACGATGCTGCTGAACTTGAGGCCCAAACCAGTGAGCGTGACGACGCCGACGATGATGCCCGCGCCAGCGCAAGTTGCTGCTACATTGAGAACGCCAATCGAGCCTCCTTCCATGGCCTTGACGAAGGGCGACTGGAACAGGTTGGCGCGCCACGACCCCTTGCCCTGAAACAGGTCGTAGGAAAAGAGGGCGCATTCACGGCGCAGAAAGCTGGTGACAAACGACACGACTGTGGCCCAGAACACCGAGAGCACCGGTGAAAA
>CAYHDD010000180.1:0-6290 GCA_964355195.1 uncultured Rhodoferax sp.
CGGTCGGCCTCAGGTCACTGCGGCGCGCTGGTTGAAGCGCTCTTGCTGCCATTCGCCACTTTGCAGGACCTGCACCAGTTGCTCGACCGCGTCCCAGACATCGACAAAGCGCAGATAGAGCGGCGTGAAGCCGAAACGCAGAATGCCGGGCGCCCGAAAATCGCCGACCACGCCACGCGTGATCAAGGCCTGCACGATGGCGTAGGCGCCGTCGGCACGCAGCAGGCTGACCTGGCTGCCGCGCATGGCGGCGTCGCGCGGCGTCTGCAATTCAAGCCCGTGACCGGCGCAGCGTTGCTCCACCAACTCGATGAACAGATCGGTCAGCGCCAGCGACTTTTGCCGCAGCGCCGCCATGCCGCCATAGGGCTCGGCAGCCAGTAGGGTATCGACGCCGCATTCGAGCGCCGCCAGCGAGATTGCGGAGGGCGAGCCGCAGATGAAGCGTGCGATACCGGCGGCCGGTCGATAGTCGGCGCTGAACTCGAAGGGTGCCGCGTGCCCCAGCCAACCCGACAACGGTTGCCAGCGTTGCTCGGCATCCATGCGCGCGCTGTGCCGGGGGTGGACCCACGCGAAGGCCGGGCTGCCGGGCCCGCCGTTGAGGTATTTGTAGCCACAGCCGACCGCAAAGTCGGCGGCCTCGGCGTCAAGGCCGTTGCCCTTGAGATGCACCGGCAGCGCGCCCACCGAATGGCACAGGTCCCACAGCACCAGAGCGCCTGCGCCGTGCGCCGCAACATTGATGGCAGCCATGTCGTGCAGGTGGCCGGTGCGGTAGTTCACCTGGGTCAGCATAAGGACCGCCAGTGACTCATTGAGCTGGGCCGGGATCTCATTGGCTGACACCAGGCGCAACTCGAAGCCGTGCTGGCGTGCCAGACTCTCGGCGATATAGAGGTCGGTCGGAAAGTTCTCGCGTTCCGAGACAATCAGTTTGCGCTCGGGCGCATCGGCCTTGGCCAAAGCCAATGCCACGCTCAGCGCTTTGTACAGATTCAACGAGGTCGAATCGGCGGCCACCACTTCACCGGCGCCGGCGCCGATCAGCCGGGCGATCTTGTCGCCCACACGATGCGGCTGGTGTATCCAGCCAGCCTTGTTCCAGCTCTGGATCAGGTCCTGACCCCATTCCTGCGCGATCACCTGCTGCACGCGTGTCGCCGTTGCCTTGGGCAGGGCGCCGAGCGAATTGCCGTCCAGGTAGATTTGGTTCGACGGCAGCTCAAACTGCTCGCGCAGGCGCGCCAAGGCATCGCTGGCATCGAGCGCCAGACAGGAGCTTCGGGCAATTGTTTTCATGGATGGTTCGTCTTGTTGCTTGGAGATGGCCGAGGCGGGCTTGGCAAAGTACCTACTTGGCCAAAATCGGGAATAACTTCACCAGACCGTCGGACATCACCTCAACCGCGAGTGCGGCCAGAATCAGCCCCATCAAGCGTGTCATGACGTTGATGCCGGTCTTGCCCAGTACGCGTGCAATCGGCTGCGCCAGTGAAAAGCACAGTGCGGTGGCCAGGGCAATCACCACACCGTAGCCGACCAGCGTGCCCAACTGCAAAAAGGTCTTGGCCTTGTCGGCGTAGATCACCACGGTGGACATGGTGGCCGGTCCGGTCAGCAGCGGAATGGTCAGCGGCACCACGGCAATGCTGGCGCGCGCGGCGGCGTCGTGCATTTCTTCCTCGTTTGACTTGGCCTCGGCCGGTTGCGCGTTGAGCATGGCCAGCGCCGAGGTCAGCAACAGCATGCCGCCGCCGACCTGAAAGCTGGCCAGCGAGATGCCGAAGAACTCCAGAATGTGCAGCCCCATCAGGGCGCTCACGGCAATCACGACGAAGCAGCTGAAGGATGAAATCCAGATCGTGCGGCGGCGTTGCTCGCGCGTGAAATCCTGCGTGTAGTGGATGAAGAACGGCACGATCGCCAGGGGGTTGACGATGGCCAGCAGCGTCACCAGGGGTTTGAAATCCATAGCAGGTCCTTGCCGGTTGATCAGGGTTTGGGGCAGTCGCAGACGTCGTTGCCCTTGTCAAAAACAATGCGCCAGACGCCGGGTGCTTCCTGGCGCCAGATCGAAGTGAAGGTGGCGATCAGCTTGCCCTGCGCGTCACGTACCGGACCGGAGCTCAGGGCAAGCTGGCCCGTGGGCAGCACTTCAACCTGCTCGGGTTGCCATGAAAACGGCGCTTTCGGAGCGTCAAAGAAGCGCTTCCAGGCCAGCGCCACCTCGGCTTTGCCGTGCAGCGCCTTCGCGCCCGAGAAGAACACCGCTTCGTCTGACAGGAAGGCAGCAAACGCCGCGTGGTCACGCGCCGCCATGGTCTGGGCAAAGGCGCTCTCGGTGGCGCGCACCTGCTGCTGTAGCTCGGACGGTGCGCGCTGGGTGCTCATGGCGCTACAGGCTGACAGCAGGGCGACGGCAAGCAAATTGCAAAGGACGGCGATGGTGCGCATGGGTGACTCCTGGCTTGCGGTGATGCTCATCGGCTTGCATTTTTTAAAAGTGGTGGTTGCTGGCTCAGCCCAATTTACACCAGATTTGGCGCCGCCATGATTGCGAAGGCGAAACGTGGCCCTACGCCTATCTATCAGCCCGCTGATCAAGTCCTGCGGCATTGCCCCCACTTCGATATCGGCTAATTCTTGATCGGCAAACGGGTTTTCAGTTTAGGGCGCGTAATGCCCGAAGAAGATTCATCAAAGGGGGTTAGCTTGAGCGACCAGAACAACGACTACGTCCGCTTTCATCATCGCCAGCCCGTGGGCCGTGGCGATCCATGCCCAGCGCCCTTCGCCAATACTCTCAAAAGTGAGAGTATTTGAGAGCGGCAAAAAAAAGATACAGTGGTGACATCGAACGCCGAAAGCCCTTTATGTCCACCCCCACGCCCACACGCCAGTCTTTGATGCCCATGGCTCATCACGCACTGGCATGAACACCCAACGAGCCAGCGCTAGTGCCAGCCTACCGCAGGCATGCGACTTCAACCCGGCGCAAGCTGACTTTGCCCAATCCATGCATCTCTGGCCTGCTGCGCTTGCAGCACCACCTCACCTAACCCCGCAGCCCCTCATGCCAGCCCAATCTTCCCCTGCCTTCGCCCACTGGCTGCGCGAGCACGACGTGTCGCTGGCTTTTTCCACCTACCGGGCCAACCGCCTGATGTTTGTGGGCCGAAGCGACGACGACCAGCTCAAGCTGCACGAGCGCCTCTTCGATCGCCCGATGGGCCTGTTTGTGCAAGACCATCGGCCAGAGAACGCAGGCCTCAATAGCCTGTGGATGGCCGGGCGCAGCCAGGTCTGGCGCTTTGACAACCTGCTCTCGCCGGGCCAGCTCCATGAGGGGGCCGACCGCCTTTATGTGCCTGCGGCCTGCTTCACCACCGGCGAGTGCAATGCGCATGAGATCGTCCTCACGCCCGACGCGCAAGGCGCAAGCCAGCCGATCTTCGTCAACACTGCTTTCAGTTGCCTGGCCGGCTTGCAAAGCGGTTGCAGCTTTGCCCCCACCTGGCAGCCGCCCTTCATCAGCAAACTGACCCCCGACGACCGTTGCCACCTCAACGGCCTGGCGCTCATGGATGGCGTGCCCACCTGGGCCACAGCCTGCGGCAGTAGCGACACCCCTGCAGGCTGGCGCGACCAGCGCGCCGGTGGCGGCGTGGTGCTGCACCTGCCCACAAACCGCATTGCGGCCACGGGTTTGTCCATGCCGCACTCGCCGCGCTGGCACTTGGGCAAGCTGTGGCTGCTTAACTCAGGCACCGGCGAGTTGGGTTGGATCGACAACGAACGCTTTGTTCCCCTTTGCTTTTTGCCCGGCTTTGCACGGGGCCTGGCCTTTGTCGGGGGCTTTGCGGTGGTGGGCCTGTCCAAGCTGCGCTCACCCCAGTTCACCGGTTTGCCGCTGGAGCAGCAGCTCAACACCCTGGGCCTGCCCGGCGGTTGCTGTGGCTTACGGGTGATTGACCTGCAAAGCGGCAGCGTGGTTCACAGCCTGGACTTGCCCGAGCCGATTGACGAGCTGTTTGACGTGGTGGCGCTGCCCGGTGCGCGCCAGCCGCGCGCCCTGGGCCTGCAGGGTGAAGACATTCACTGCCTGGTCAAGCTGCCCGGCCAGACCCAGCTGACCACCATACGCCCCAAAGCCCCCAGCGGCAACCCGCACCAGGCCAAGCCGCCCCCCGTGTTCGGCCTGCCGGTGGCGGACGCCTCGCTGCATGCTGCACCACAGGCCACAACGAACTCCCCAGCGCCCACCCCCATTCGCTACCAGCAGGTGTTTCAGCTCACGCCCCAGACCCTGGCCCCCTATGCCGGCCTGACATTCCCCAGCCTGGCGCCTGGCAGTCAAGCACTGGCGAGCGTCAGCGGCGAGCTGCTGGCCGTGTCGGCCATGGCAGAAGGCACCATGGTGGGACTGGCTATCGCCGAGCGACAGGCCGATGGCACGGCCAGTCTGATCTCCCTCATGGTGCAGCCGCACTTGCAGCGCCAGGGTATTGCCACGCGCATGGTGGCCGAGCTGCAGCGCTTTCTGGCGCAAGAAGGTGTAAGCCAGATGGTGGTGCACTACCCCGCCAGCGCGCAGACGGCCCTCACTTTGGAGCCCCTGCTTGACCGCCTGAAGTGGTCTGAGCCGCAAGGCGCAGGCCAATCCCGGTCTTCGATGGTTCAAATCGCAGGGCAGGACTGAATGCCTGCACCCATCAGCATCGTGCAGGTGGCCAGCTTGGGCACCATTGGCGACAACGTCTACCGCGTGCACGAGCCAGCGGCCGCGCTGGCCAAGTTGCCCGGGGTGCAGATGTTTGAGGTGCATGCCCAGTCGCGCCAGCGCGACGCGGCGGCCCTGGCCGCCGACGTGCTGGTGCTGACCATGACGCTGGACGTGGAAGTCTTTCGCCTCATCCACCAGCGCCGCTGCTTGGGCAAAGCCACCATTTGCGAGGTCAACGACTACCTGCCGGGTGTGCAGCCCTCCAACCCCGCCCACCACACCTGGTCAGACCCGCGCGGGCAGTATCTTTTTGAGCAGCTCATCATGCGCAGCGACGCCACCCAGGTCAGCAGCGCGGCCCTAGGGCAAAAGGTCTCAGCGCTCACGCAACACCTGGCGGTCTTTGACAACCAGCTTGCTGCTTTACCAGCGCCGCGCCAGTGGCCAGACCGCGCGCCCAGCGCTGCCCCACTGGTGCTGGGCTGGGGTGGGTCGCTGGGCCATCTGCAAGACTTGCAGCACATTGCCCCCGCGCTCATCGCCTGGCTGCAGCGCCACCCCCAGGCGCGCCTGGAAATCATGGCCGACCCCTCTATGGCGGCCCTCTTTGAGAGCGTGGCCCCCGAACAGTTCGAGTTTCGCCAGGCGGGTTCACTGGCCCACTACCTGCAGTGGCTCGCCACCCTGGATATTGGCCTGGCACCGCTCCTGCCCACGCCTTACAACCAGTGCCGCTCCGACATCAAGTTCCTGGAATACGCCGCGCACGGCGTGCTGCCGGTACTGCAGCGCCTGGAGCCCTACGCCAAGGTGCGCGACGGCGAAACCGGCTTTCTGTTTGACGACCCCCAGCACCTGCTCACGGTCCTGGACGCGCTGGCTGGCGCTCCCGCGCTGCGCCAGCGCGTGGCCGATGCAGCGCATGCCTACCTGCACAGCCAGCGCCGGATCGAACAGCACGCCCAGCAGCGGCTGGACTTTTACCGCCAGCAGATGACACGCGTGCAGTCGGCCCACACGCCGATCGACATTCCCCCGCAACTGGCCACAGCCGCGGCCGTGCCGCTGCTGTCGCTGCCCAACTGGCAGGCGCTGGGCCCCAACCACCACCGGCTGGACCTGTGCAACCCGGCAGAGCACCACAGCGCAGCGGGGGTTGCGGCTCTGCAAAGCGGCGACCTGGCTCAGGCCTGTGTTGAATTCAGCGCCGCGGCCCGCCTGGACCCCAGCGACGCCACGGCCTACAGCTTTCTGGGCCATTGCCTGCTCAGTCAAGGCCGCATCGCCCTGGCCCGCCAAGCCCTGGAGCGCGCCGTGGCACTCGACCCCTTGCTTTCGCGCCCGGTGCGTGCCCTGGCCCGACTGCACAGCACGGTGGCCCGGCACTACGCAGAACACGCCGCACAGCTCAACCCGCTGCCTGCGCGCACCAGCCCACCCACACCGTGGCCAGCCAGCACTGCACCTGCACCCGTTCAGATTTGAGTAATTACAGGAGACTCACATGCCCGACACCACCGCCCCCCATGGCAGCTTGACGCCCCCCCCCGCCTTTGCTGCTGCC
>CAYHDD010000181.1:0-6287 GCA_964355195.1 uncultured Rhodoferax sp.
GTCCTCATGGACATTCTTCTTGGCAATGAAACTCAAGGCACCGAGCACCGCCAGCGGCATGATCAGACCGCCGTACAGCGTGTGCTGGATGGTTTCGGAAGTCGCCGCCGATGACTTCGGCGGCAGATCGGGCTGTCCGACCTTTTCGAAGTTCACGGCCGAGAGCTTCAGCACCTGGGTGCCGCCGTATTCCTTTTCACCGTAGACGTGTTGCAGGTAGTTGCCAACCGGTGCCTCGTAGCTCTGATCGGGGCCACCGATCTTGCCGCGTGGGTAACGCGTCGTGCTGCCCGGCTTGAGGGCAATACGGCGCTTGGCCTCGGCCAGCAGATCCGATGTCTTGCCGTACAGGGTGGCGCCGGTGGGGCACACTTCCGCGCAGGCCGAGTAGTGACCGTCTTTGGTGCGGTGTCGACACAGCTCGCACTTGCCGATCTTGCCGGTGGGTGAATCGTATTGGTATTTGGGTATGCCGAACGGGCAGGCCATCACACAGTAGCGGCAACCGACGCAGGCCCCGGCTTCGTAGGACACGATGCCGGTGACCGGGTCCTTGGTCATGGCCGATACCGGGCAGGCCGAGACACAGGACGGGTCGGCACAATGCATGCACGAGGTCTTCATGAAGGCAAAGCCGTTGACCTCGGCGTCCTTGGTGGCCATGCTGCCGTTGCGGTACATCTTGATCAGGTTGAAGGTATGCCCGGAGGTGTCGAGCGGTGTGTCCCACAGATGGTCTGGCGTGGAGAACTCGGGGGCATTGTTATTGACCTCTTTGCAGGCCGCGACACAGGCCTTGCAACCTACGCAAAGTGTCGCGTCATAGAGCAGACCAAGCGCCTCGGTCGGTCGGGCGAGGGTGTCCCGGGCGCACGCCGGAGTCGCCACAGTCGCCGCCGTGAGGGCGGCGCTGGTGGCGAGAACCCCTTTAAGGAAATCGCGACGAGAGTCCATGGCTACACCTGCGCCTTGTTTGGCGCCTTAGCCTCCGTCTTGGCGCGCTCGGCCTCTTCTGCGGCGTGCGACAAGCCGAGGTTGCGCGTCAACATCACCGCAGCACCGGCGGCCGCACCGGCCAGGGCGGCGAGCGCGGCCGCTGACGCAAACGAAGCGCCCTTGCCCTGTTCCTCGACGATGCGCGCATATTGCAGCGGCGGGGCAACGTTGAGCATCTTGGCGACCTGATGGATCGGTTTGGTGAAGCCGACGCCTTTTTCGGTGCAACCGATACAGGGGTGACCACAGCCGACCGGCCAGTTGTTCTCACCGGCGTCGCCAAAACCCAGGGTGGAGCAGTTGGCGTAGGTTTCCGGGCCTTTGCAGCCGAGCTTGTAGAGGCAATGACCCTGGCGGTGCCCGGCGTCACCAAACTCCATGGCAAAGCGACCGGCATCGAAATGGGCGCGGCGTTCGCAGTTTTCGTGGATCAGGCGCGAATAGGCAAACTTCGGGCGCCCGAGTTTGTCAACCTCAGGCAATTTGCCAAAGGTCAGGAAGTGGACCACGGTTGCCAGGAAGTTGTACGGGTTGGGTGGGCAACCGGGAATCGTTACGACCGCTTTACCCAGTACTTCGGCGACGCTGGAGGCTCCGGTTGGGTTCGGACCGGTGGAGGGCATGCCGCCCCAGGAGGCGCAGGAGCCGATGGCAATCACGGCAGCAGCGTCGGCAGCGGATTCCTTGAGCAGGTCGATGGCAGTGTGACCGCCGATCTTGCAGTAGATGCCGTTTTCCTTGGTGGGAATGGCGCCCTCGATGACCAGTACGTACTTGCCTTTGTTGGACTTCATGGCGTCTTTGCGTGCCGCTTCGGCCTGGTGCCCGGCAGCGGCCATGAGGGTCTCGTGGTAGTCGAGCGAGATGACATCGAGAATCAGCTTTTCGAGCGTCGGGTGTTCAGCGCGCAAGAGCGATTCGGTGCAACCCGTGCACTCCTGAAAGTGCAGCCAGATGACAGAAGGGCGCTTGGCGGATTCAATCGCCTTGGCGACTGCGGCGTCGGCACCCTTGGGCAAGCCCATGGTGACGGCCAGCGTGGCACAGAACTGGAGGTAGTCGCGCCTGGACATGCCAAGACGTTGTTCGATGCCTTGCAAGGCCTCGCGACCAAGGTTGAAAATGTCATTCATGTCGCCCATGTCATCTCCTAGAGTCAGACCTCGTACGGATCCGATAATGAGCCTCCAAGCAAATAGTGAGCCAGGTAAATGGCAGACTTCAACCGGAGTGAGCAAGCCGTAAAAACAAGGGCTTGGCATGTGTCAAGTTTTGTTACAAGGCTGCAGGTTTGAGACAAGCGATTAGTAAATAATCGGATAACTATCCAGATTGCTTGATCGTTTTGGCATCGGCAGATCCTCAGTCATCTGTGTGGTGCTGGCATGGTGGTCAGCCCGGCAGTCGGCACGGTTCTTGTATAGTGACTGCACATGGAACTGCCCAACGACTGGTTTGCACTGCTGACCCTGGTGTTCGTCTTTGGCGCCCGGCATGGTCTCGACCCAGATCATCTGGCGACCATCGATGGCTTGACGCGCTACAACCTGCGCCAGGCGCCGGCGCGGGCACGCTGGTGCGGCACTTTGTTTTCCCTCGGGCATGGCAGCATCGTGGTGCTGATTGCGCTGGCCGTGGGTCTGGTTTCGAGCCGCTGGCAGGTGCCCGTCTGGATGGAGGATGTCGGCACCTGGATCTCGATCAGCTTCCTGACGCTGCTGGGTTTGCTCAATTTGCGCGCGGTCCTCGTTGCGGCGCCGGACGATGTGCTGGCGCCGGTGGGTGTCAAGGCGGGTCTGCTGAGGCATTTGCAATCGGCCTCGCACCCGCTGGCTATCGCCGCCGTTGGGGCCTTGTTTGCCCTGTCGTTTGACACCATGAGCCAGGCGGCGCTGTTTGCCATGACGGCCAGCCGGCATGGCGGCGTCAGCCATGCGCTGATCCTCGGTTTGGCGTTTACCGGCGGCATGCTGGTGATGGACGGAATCAACGGTTTATGGATCGCCAGCCTGCTGCGCCGCAGTGATCAGCGCGCCCGGTTTGCATCACGGGTCATGGGGCTGGTGGTCGCCATGATCAGCCTGTCGGTGGCGGCGCTAGGGCTGCTGCGCTGGTTGCACGCCGATGTGGCGCTCTGGTATGAAGGCAAGGAAATCGGTCTGGGCCTGGGGCTGATTGCCTTGCTGGCACTGGGCTTTATCAGCACGCAAACCCTGTTCCGGCGCGCGGCTGTGGCACCCGTACGGACGAACTATTAATCCATCCCGAAACCGTGACGGGCCAAACCCCGTTTGTCACGCCGGCGGGATCAGGCTCGCGGGGCACTCAGCTCCGCGACTGTCCCCCGGCCTTTGGCCTCCTCCTTGATGTCGCTGCGCTGAGCGTCCCACCAGTCTGATCCTTCAAGCAGTGGTGGTGCGTGATCAGCGCATGCTGTCGAAGCCATAGGCACAGCACACATTGCGGTCAACCGGCCAACTCAATCGTCGCCCAGTCTTAAGGTACTCGGCAAACGCTTTTCAGTGGCCGACTTGAAGAGCGCGGCGCAGCGGTAGAAACCGTGCGCGAACTTGCCATACGGCAGGGTCAGAAACAAGGCCATGACGCAGCCCAGGTGCACAGCCAGCAAGATGGCCATGGCGGCACTGTCGCGCCCGGCCAGCAGCGCCAGGCCGCTCAGGCTGATGAAGAATAGCAGCGCCATGAAGCCGCGGTCCATTGGCTTCTGTGCCGCGTCGCCATGCAGCAGGTGGCGGCGCAGATTCAGCCAGAACAGCCCAAGCGGTCCGATCAGCAAACCAATGCCACCAACGGTGCCCAGCAACACCGGCAAACTGTCGAGCGCGTAGGGTGCCGAGCGGCCCAGCAGGTAGTGGTACAGCGTGGCCACGCCGGTGGCGGCAAAGCACAGCAGAAAGCCGTAGAACGTGGCATGGTGAAAGCGCCTGCGCCACAGCGTCCAGGCGTCGTCTTCGTTATTGCAGCCCTCGCCGTGACCGCCGCCCAGGTGCTTTAGCAGCAGGGCATCCCGCGTCGCTTCCAGCGCCGCTGCGCGTTGTTGTGACAGGCTCAGTGGCGCGCCGATGGATGAGGCGGGCGAGACGGCGCGCCAGAACCGGGTCGAGCCCATGCCGAGAGCCAGCGCGGCCAACAGGAAGATGGGAGCGAACAGCGCCACCAGCAAGTTGTGCGGAAAGACAGCATAGAAGTTACCGCCCACGGCTGCGCCCCAAAGCGTGCCATGGAGGCCCATAGCCAGCATCAGAAACAGTGCCAGTCCGGCCGCCAGGGCCAGCGCCAGCGTCAGCCCATTGCGCCGGTAGAGCGCTCCGCAGGCGCCGGGCCAAGCGTAGTCGGCATAGGTCTGGCCGCGCAACTGCGCCATCGCTTTGGGCACGTTGACCGCGAACTCGTGGGGCGGGGCGTACTGGCATGCGTGCAGACAGGCGCCACAGTTGTGGCACAGATTGGCCAGGTAATGTGCATCGGCTTTGCCAAACTCAAGGCGGCGCGTCATGGCCGGGAAGACAGCGCAGAAGCCCTCGCAGTAGCGGCAGGCATTGCAGATCTGCATTTGGCGCGCCACTTCAGCCTCAGCGGAAGTTGGTGCGGCGCTGTTGGCCAGCGCGCGCGCTTGCTGGCTCAAGGCTTCAAGCTGCTGCATGTTTCCCTGCGGGCTTGAGTGCTGTACGCGCGGCCTGGTTTCCGGCAATGCGTCCAAAGGCCGTGCCAATAGCCATGCCGACACCCGCCGTATAGCCTTGACCAAGGATGTTGCCGGCCATCATTTCACCCGCCACAAAGAGGTTGTCGCTGGCTTGCCCGCAGAAGTGGACGGCCGCGCGTTGATCGACCTTGAGCCCCAGGTAGGTGAAGGTGATGCCGGGCCTGAGCTCGTAGGCGAGGAACGGTGCCCTGTCGAGCGGCAGCGCCCAGTGCGTCTTGGCCGGTACCAGGCCTTCGGTATGGCAGTCATCAAGCACGGTGTGGTCAAAGCGGCCGACTCGGCAGGATTGGTTGTAGGTGTTCAGGGTGTGCAGGAATGCTGTTTTGTCCAGCTTGAGTCGGTGCGCCAGCTCGGTCAGACTGTTGGCCTTGACCCCTTCAAACACCGGTGGCATGAAGCGCCCAATCGCCTTGGCGTCGATAATGGAATAGGCAGTCTGGCCGGGTTGCTGGGCCACCAGGCGTCCCCAGATGGCATAGCGCTTGGGCCAGAAGTCTTCGCCCTCGTCGTAAAAGCGTTCTGCGTGCCGGTTCACCACGACACCCAGCGAGACACAGTCAATGCGGGTGCAGATGCCGCCGTCGTAGAGCGGTGCCCGTGCATCAATCGCGACGCAGTGCGACTGAGAGGCTTCGCCGATGGCGTCAGCATCGGCCTGCTCGATCAGGAATTTGAGCAAAGTTCCCTGGTTGAAGCGCGTACCGCGAATCAAAAAGTTGTCGGCCGGCCACTCCCCATAGGCATTTTTTCCCCAGGCTTCGCGCAGCCATTCGCGATTCGACTCAAAGCCACCGGCGGCCAGTACGCAGGCCTTGGCCTCAATGCGTTCACTGCCAACATGGGCGGCCAGAAATTGCCCATCCCTAATGTCGAGCCGGTCCACGGCTGCGTGGTAGCGGATCCCCACACCCAGCCTCTCGGCGCTACGGTAGTAGGCGTTGACCAGTGCCTTGCCGCCGCCCATGAAGAAGGCATTGGTGCGCGAGAGTTGTAGCGTGCCCGACAGCGAAGCTTGAAAGTGCACGCCGTGGCGGCGCATCCAGTTGCGGCAGTTGGCAGAGGCGCGGATGGTGAGGCGCGCCAGTTCCTCATTGGTTCTTCCGCCGGTGACTTTCAGCAGGTCTTCCCAGTACTCGTCTTCGGGATAGGCGCCGGTCAGCACATCCTGCGGCGCCTCGTGCATGCAGCGCAGGTTGCGCGTGTGGCTGGAGTTGCCACCGCGCCATTCCCGCGGTGCCGCTTCCAGCAGCAGCACCGTGGCGCCGGCCTCGCGTGCCATCAGTGCCGCGCACAGAGCGGCATTGCCGCCGCCGATGACAAGCACATCAAGCATCAGCCGGTCTGAGTTTGAAGTCGCCGCTGCAAGTGGGCGATCCGCGCGAAAGAGGCGTTCATAGTCGCTACTTTACAGCGCCTGCGGTCTGCGGCTCTGGCGCAGCCCGCGTTATGCTGTGCCTTTCTCAATTTTCGCAGGAGCAAGCGCCATGCACATCGACCCAGCACAAAACAGTGCCGCCGACAACTACAAGTTGATCACCAATCTGGTGCTGCCACGTCCGATCGC
>CAYHDD010000182.1:0-4620 GCA_964355195.1 uncultured Rhodoferax sp.
GCGCAGCGCATATTTGACCGACTGGCGCTGGAGCGAGCCGGCATGCCCATGCCGAAGCGCCCGCTGGCCGACTACCTGCATTTCGAGCGCCACGTGCTGGTGGACGACATCGATGGTGTCAAGGTCATCACGCTGCGTCGCCCCGAGGCCTTGAATGCCTTGCACGATGAGATGACGGATGAAATCCTGGCCGTGCTCCATCGCTATGAGAACGATCCCAACGTCGCTGGCTTTGTCATCACCGGGTATGGCAACAAAGCCTTTTGTGCGGGCGCCGACATCGGACGCTTCCCGTCCATGCTGGGCGATAAAGAGGCTGCAGCACAGTATTCGCGCGACTGCTCGCGCCTGCTGGTACATCTGGATGCCATGCAAAAGCCGGTGCTGGCGGCTCTCAACGGCATGGCCCTGGGGGGAGGCTTTGAATTGGCCATGCGCTGCCACGCGCTGGTCGCCACCGAGCACAGCTGGATGCAATTGCCAGAGGTGAGCCTGGGCATCTTGCCCGGCATCGGTGCCATGGTCGTGCCCTACCGTCGTTGGCCGCAGGCGGCCAGCACCTTCCACGCCATGTTACGGCGCTGCGAGAAACTCAAGGCCAAGCAGGCCATGGCGCTTGGGTTGCTGGATGCCATCGCGCAAGATTCTTCCGATCTGATAACGCTGGCTGTCGCGCGTGTGCATGCCCTCGCGCAGGGGCATGGGCATGGCGGCATCTCTGACGCGCCCGTCGTCTTGCCCGCCTTCGAGCCCATGGACGCCAGGGCGGCCAGTGGCATGGCCTTGAGTCCGACCACGCTTGCCCTTCTGGAGCGTGCGGTACAGCAGGCAGCGCAAGCGCCGAGCCTCGCCGAAGCGCTTGAAATCGGTTACCTGGCCTTTGGTGAGAGCGCCTGTACAGCGGCTGCCCGTGAAGGCATCGCGGCTTTTGGCGAGCGCCGGGCACCAGACTTCGCGGCCGTTGGCTGAGCCCCGTGGCTTCAAATCAGATCGACCGCTCTCCAGCGCACTGGCGTCGCGAGGCTCTTGCCCGGCGAAATTTGAGTTGTGTCGCAAATAACCGACACCACGCTCAAGAGAACTCACTTATCTTCGCCATTCTTTCAGCAGAGCGGACGGAAGCGAACTGATGTCAACGCAAGCGAGGACTCGGCAATGAACGCAAAAGATCATCGTGTGATGCTGGGCAACGAGGCCATTGCCCGCGGCCTGGTGGAATCGGCCTGCCAGTTCATGAGCGCCTATCCGGGCACACCCAGCTCGGAAATCCTGCCGGCCGTGCTCGAGTTCAGCAAAGAGCTCGGCCTGGAGCTTTATGCCGAATGGTCGACCAATGAAAAGGTGGCCCTGGAGACGGCGCTGGCAGCCGCCTATTCGGGCAAGCGCACCGCCGTCGCCATGAAGCAGGTCGGCCTCAACGTGGCCGCCGACCCGGCACTTTCGAGCGCCTACGTCGGCGTCGTCGGTGGCTTGGTGTTGATCGTCGCCGACGATCCAGGCATGCATTCGTCGCAGACCGAGCAGGATTCGCGCATGTTCTCCCTGTTCTCCAAAATCCCGGCGCTCGATCCCAGCAGTCCGCGCGAGGCCAAGGAAATGGTGGCAATGGCCTTCGAGCTCTCTGAGCGCCATCAAATACCGGTCTTGCTGCGCCCGACGGTTCGCGTCTGCCACTCCGAGCAATCCATTGAATGCCAGCCACTGCACGCGCCGGCCCGCAGTGCCAACTTCGTCAAGGACCCCAAGCGCTGGGCGGCGACGCCGCGCGCCCGCTTGCAGCTGCACCAACTGCTCAATGAGAAGCTCGCCGCGATCGAAAAGGAATTCGAGACCTGGCCTGGCAACCATGCCTTCTTCCCCGAGGCTGCCAGCGCCGAGCGCGCGCCGCTGGGCATTGTGGCGGCGGGGGTTAGCTACGCCTACTTGAGCGACCTGCTGCCCACGCTGGGCCTGGCCGATCAATGCCCGGTTCTGAAGATCGTCACCGCCTACCCGCTACCGCGCGCACTGATCGACGATTTCGCCAAGCGCTGCGAGCGCATCATCGTCTTGGAAGAGACCGACGCGGCGGTCGAACTCCAGATCAGACTGTCGATCCCGGTCTGGGGCCGGCTGACGGGGCATATTGCGTCGCACGGCGAGTTGACCCCTGACGTTATCGAGAAAAATCTGGTCGCCGCCGCGCTCGAAGCAGGGTTGACCGCCCACGGGCGTGCTGTCAACCGCATGCAGCAAGCCGTGGCCGAGCTGGCACTGCCCATTCGCCGCCCGACCTTTTGCCCAGGCTGCGGTCATCGCGCCGCTTTTTACGCTCTCAGGCGCGCCTATCCCGAGGCCATCTTCCCGGGCGACATCGGCTGCTACACACTGGGCATCAACCAGGGTGCGGTGGACACCGTGCACGACATGGGTGCCTCGATTTCAATGGCCTCTGGCTTCTACCACGCCTACGCCCAGGACGGCAAAGCCCCGCCCATTTTTGCCACCATTGGCGACGGCACCTTCTTTCATTCCGGCGCTGCGGGCCTGGAGAACGCCGTCTACAACGGTGCGCGCTTCGTTCTGCTGGTACTCGACAACGGCACCACCGGCATGACCGGCATGCAACCCACGCCCGAGTTTGGTAAAACCGCCGGTGGCCATGCCGGTGGGGCGGTCGAGCTTGAGCCTCTGATCCGAGGTTGCGGCATCAACTACCTGGTGCACGCCGACCCCCACGACCTGGCCAGCTTTCACCGGGTTCTGGTTGACGCGCTCGAGTACACCCGGGCCGATGACGGCGGCGTCGCCGTGGTCCTGGCGCGCTACGCCTGCGTCGCCCAGCACAAGGGCCTGGGGGCGAACAAGGTCGCCATGCCGGTCGAGGTGCGGCATGGGCCCGCTCCACGCTCGGCGGGCGTCGCAGCAGCCCTGGATGCACCGTGGATGCCACGCCACCAGGATCGGCTGTCACCCTGTTCCGAAGGCTGCCCCGCAGGTAACGACATTGAACGCCTGATGACGCTGGCGGCAAAAGACCTCTGGCAAGAGGCGGCGCACATGCTGTACGAGGAGCACCCCTTCCCGTCCACACTGGGCCGCGTCTGCCCGCACCCGTGCGAGGACCAATGCAACCGCAACGTGCACGATGGCGCCCTGTCCATCAACGCCATCGAGCGCATGGCCGGCGACCGCGGGCGCAGCGCAGCCGCCTTTGCCAGACAAGGGACAGCGCTCGACAAGCAAGTGGCGGTGATTGGTGGCGGCCCGGCCGGGCTGACTGCCGCTTATCAGCTCGCACGCCTGGGTTACGGCGTCGAGATCTACGAGGCTCTGCCCGAAATCGGCGGTATGCTGCGCTGGGCCATCACCGAATATCGCCTTCCCACCAGCGTGTTGCAGCGCGAGTTGGAGGTCTTCAAGTCGCTCGGTATCACCCTGCACACGGGCGTGCGTCTGGGAGCCAACCTCGCGTGGTCCGAGCTTGACCGTTTTGACGCCGTTTATTTGGCCACAGGCGCCTGGAAGCAAAGGCTTCTGAAGATTGCCGGAGAGGAGCGCGCCGAGGTTCTCAGCGGACTCGACTACCTGCAGCAGATGCGCGCCGGTCAGCCAACCGTGCTCGGCCAACGCGTGTCAGTCATCGGCGGCGGCAATACGGCGGTCGATGCCGCCCGAACGGCCAGGCGCCACGGCGCCACGGTTGACGTTTACTACGACGTGCTGCTGGCCATTCCCGAAGAAGTGAGCGCCGCAAACGATGAAGGAATCGTCTTTCACGCGGCGCGGGTGCCGGTTAGATTCGAGCCCGGTGAACGCAGCCGACTCAAGCTGCTGCTGCGCGATCTGGCGTTGACGCCACCGGTTCAGGAAGCCACCGAAACGCCCTTTCACACCGAAACACAAGAGGCCGACAGCGTCCTGGTTTGCATCGGTGGCGATGCCGATCTGAGCTACCTTGTGCAGCCGGATCTGGCAGCGCGGGGGCGCCTCGCGGCGGATGCCTGGGGACGCACCAACCAGGCGCGCATCTTTGCCGGGGGTGACGCCTCCAGCAATGGCGTCGGCACCGTGGTGGGCGCGGTCAACTCCGGCAAGCGCGCTGCGATGGCCATCCATGAACACCTGAGCGCGGTGACGGTTGACACGGCCACGCTGCAACTGGCGGCAGGCCCAGGCATTGCCTGCGCAAAACTCGGCAGCGCCGGTTCAACCCGCACCAGCCAGAGTACGCCGGTGGCCGGCCCGCAGGCCATCAAGCTACAGTTCTTCGGCAAAGTAGCCCGCGCTGAAACACCGCACCGTGCCGCCAGCGACTCGATCTGGAATTTCGATGAAGTCAATCTCGGTCTCGGCACCAAGGCTGCCGCAGCCGAGGCGAGCGAACGTTGCTTCCACTGCGGCGTCTGCACCCATTGCGACATCTGCGTGCACGTCTGTCCAAGCGCCGCCATCACCCAAGTTAAGGGTCGATACCAGATTGACCCCGCCAAATGCACCGGCTGCCGCGTCTGTGAAGTGCAGTGCCCGCGCGGCGCCATCAGCATGCCCGCCACGGGCGTCTGCATCGCCTGCGGTTACTGCACCACCTGGTTCGAATGCCCCTCGCTGCAGCGCCGCCCGGATGGCCTGGTCGATATC
>CAYHDD010000182.1:4630-6286 GCA_964355195.1 uncultured Rhodoferax sp.
TCCAGGTCTGCGCTCAGGGGGCCATACAGCCGCTCGCCAGTCAATTCAGTGGGAGCCCGGCATGAGATCGCAAACCATCATTGCCGGTGTCGGCGGTCAGGGCGTTTTGTTCACCACCAAAGTCTTCATCGAAATGGCGCAGCGCAAGAAACTGCCGGTGCTGGGTTCGCAGACCTTTGGCATGGCCCAGCGCGGCGGCTCCGTGATGACGCACTTGAAGATCGGCAACTTCAACAGCCCGCTGATTGGCGAGGGTAACGCCGACCTGCTGCTCGGCCTCGACAGCACGGAGGCTCACCGCACCCTGCCCTATCTTCGCTCCAGGCGCAATGGCAGTGCCGCCGTATGCGTCGTCAACGCCCCAAACGCGCAAGCCTTCCCCGACTACCGCGTAGCCGCCTTGTTGGACGAAATGCAGGTCAGCGTACACACCTGCGATGCCGACGCGGTGGCCCTGCGCATGAACAGCCCGATGATGGCCAACCTGGTGCTGCTTGGCTTCGGCGCCAGCCAGTGTGACTTTCCGTTCAGCTATGCCGAAGCCGTTGAAGCCACAGACGCCTTGAGCGGCGCCGGACAACGAAGCGCCAATCTGGAGGCCCTGGAGCGCGGTCGCGCGCTGAAGCCGTAGTCTGGTGCGCCGGTTGTGGAAGGCAGCAAACTTACCAACCGCGGAGTCGAAGAACTCCTCGGTCAATTCGCGCTGCCCCCTTGATTGGCAGCACGATCAAGGCTCATCTGCCCAAACTGGTGGCTGCTGGTCATCTTGCGCAACATGGTCTAGCCCCGTGCGGGGTTTGGTACGGGATCAAATGATGCTCCACATCAAGAAGATCTGAGCCAGATCCTGCGTATCCCCCGCTTGGCGGATAGACGTAAACAGGGATATGACATACATTGAGCGGGCCTGCGCTGAGCTGGACAGCGTTTGCATGCACTTCAATATGAACCACAAAAGATTCAACTCAGGTTTCGTTAGAAGCCCACGTCAAGGAGGCGTTTGAAGTATGCGTCGAATCGCATCAACACGGTCGTGAATTTGCTGTCACCGCGAGACCAGTGATGAATTGAAGGGGAGAAATTGACACCGACTGTTACAGAGAGACAGACCAAGGTCTTACTGCTCATCTCGGCACTCGACGGCGTTGAGTACGCAGACGCCACCTTGGGCAAAGCTGCCAGTCTTTTCGACAATCGAACTGAAGTCGCCAGATACTACTCAGTTGACAAAGCGGGGCGCCAAGGTGCAAGTGGTGGTCCAAAGTTCAATGGCCGACTCGGTAGAAACCGGCATGGCAACTGGCAACATTGCCGCAACGGTTACTGGCTTCACTGGATCGGCTCTTGATAGCGCAGTGGCTGTAGCGGTGGCGGGAGACTTGACAGCGGACAAGCCAGCCAATGGCGGTACACCAACCGACACTGTCGCCCCCAGCATCACCTCTGGCGCTATCGCCACAGCGATCAACGAGAACAGTGGTGCCGGTCAAGTTGTCTACACCGTCACTTCCACAGACACAGGCCACACAGCCACCGGCTCGGCCAGTTACACCCTGAAGGCTGGTAGCGATGCTGGCTTGACCATCAACGCCAGTACAGGCGCAGTCACACTGACCGGCAACCCGAACTACGAAGCCCCAGTGATTTCTTCCGGTG
>CAYHDD010000183.1:0-6199 GCA_964355195.1 uncultured Rhodoferax sp.
GGTGGTGCCGGTTTATCCGATCACACCGCAGACGCCGGTGCTGGAGCAACTCACCGAGTTTCAGGCCGAGGGTACGTTTGACGCCGAAATCATCACGCCCGAGTCCGAGCACTCGGTCATGTCGGCCTGCATTCCGGCTTCGCTGGTGGGCACGCGCGTCTTCACCGCCACCGCCTCGCAAGGTCTGCTGCTGATGCACGAGTTGCTGCACTACGCCAGCGGCGCGCGGGCACCGATCGTGATGGTCAACGTCAACCGCACGGTGGCCTCTCCCTGGGCCTTCTGGCCGGACCAGACTGACAGCCTGTCCCAGCGCGATACAGGATGGATTCAGTATTACGTCGAGAGCGCGCAGGAAGCGCTCGACACCGTGATTCAGGCTTTCCGTGTGGCCGAGCAGGTGCTGCTACCGACCATGGTCAACCTCGACGCCTTCTACGTCTCGCACGCGCTGGAGCCGGTGCTGGTGCCGTCGCAGGAGCTTGTGGACGGCTATTTGCCGGACTTCAATCCGCCGCACCGCTTTGATACCGACAAAGTGGAATCGTGGGGCAACGTGGCGACGCAAGATATGTTCTACCGCCATCGTCAGGCTCTGGATGAGGCCATGGCCAAGGTGCCTGCACTGGCCGCGCAGGCTGATCACGAGTGGGCGCAACTGACTTCGCGCAGCCACGGCGTGATCGAGCGCTACCGTTGCGACGGTGCCCGCACCGTCATCGTCAGTCTGGGCAGCATGTGCGGCACGGCGCGCGACGCCGTCGATGCGATGCGCGAGGCCGGAGAGGCGGTCGGTCTGGTCAAGGTGCGCCTGTTCCGGCCGCTGCCGGTGCACGCCTTGTGCGCGGCGCTCGCTAGGGTCGACGATGTCATCGTGCTGGACCGCAATTACTCGCCCGGCTATGGCGGCGTGATGCACCAGGAACTGCGCTCGGCGCTCTACGGCAGCAGCGTCACACCGCGCATTCACGGCCTGCTGGCGGGCGTTGGCGGCGTCAACGTGTCGCCGGCCCGGATCATCGAGTTTGTCAAACAGGCGTTGCAAGCTGAAGTGCAGGCCGCGTCGCAATGGGTAAGGTGAAGCGCATGATCCGAATCGAACAAGCCAACCAGGACCCGATGCTGTGCTCCGGGCACGCCGCCTGTCCCGGCTGCATCGACGCGCTGTCTGCGCGCCACATCCTCACCGCGATGGGACCCAACACCATGGCCGTGATTCCGCCCTCGTGCATGGCCATCATCGCCGGTCCGCAGCCCTATAGCTCGCTGCGCATTCCGGTCTACCAGCCAACGCTGGAGTCCAGTGCCGCCGCCGCCACCGGCCTGCGCCGTGCGCTCGACGCGCAGGGCAAGCGCGACACGCAGGTGATTGTGCTGGCCGGCGATGGCGGCACCTACGACATCGGCTTTCAATGCCTGTCGTCCGCTGCCGAACGCAACGAAGACTTTATCTACTTCTGCCTCGACAACGAAGGCTACATGAACACCGGCGCCCAGAAGTCGTCGTCCACGCCGCAATTCGCGCGCACCGGTTCCACGCCGGCCGGCAAGACCTCGCGCAAGAAGAACCTGACCGAGATCATGGGCGCACACCGCGTGCCGTATGTGGCCACCGCCAGTGCCGGGCATTTGCCGGATCTGTTGCGCAAGATCGAGAAGGCCAAGAAGATGCAGGGCACGCGCATCATCACGCTCCTGATTCCGTGCATGGACGGCTGGGGCGTGGCCGATGATGCCGGCTTGATGACGGCGCGTTACGCGGTGGAGTCGGGCGCTTTCCCCCTGTACGAGATTGAGGACGGTCAGCGCTACACGCTCAACCACACAACCAAGACGCGGCCAGTGGCCGATTACCTGGGCCTGCAACGTCGCTATCGCAACATGAACCGTACCGACATTGCCACGTTGCAGGCCGAAATCGACGATGGCTGGGCCACCCTGCAACAGCGTGTGGCGACCAGCCAGGCGCGCGAGGCTATGCTGGGCAGCCTTATTCAGACCATTTGACAGGAATCAGCATGCTTGAACTCAGTAGCGTGGACGGCAATGCGAGTCCGCCGCAAGTGACTTTTCCGCGCCAATACAACGCGGCCTATGACTTGTTGGAGCGCAACCTGCGCGCAGGCCGCGGTGACAAGATCGCCTTCATTGACGACGCTGGCAGTTGCAGTTACGCCGAGTTGGCGCAGCGCAGTCGGCGCTTTGCCAACGTGATCACGGCGCTCGGCGTGCAACCAGAGCAGCGCGTGCTGCTGTGCATGGTGGACACGATTGATTGGCCGGTGGCTTTTCTGGGTTGCATTCTGGCCGGTGTGGTGCCGGTGGCGGTCAACACCCTGCTGACCACGGATGACTACGAGTACATGCTGCGCGACAGCCGGGCGCGGGTGCTGCTGGTTTCGGACGTTCTGTGGCCCAAGATGGCGCCGCTGATGGGCAAACTGGCGCAGTTGCAGCATGTGGTGGTGTCAGGTGCCATCACGGGTGAATCGGATGTGCAGCGTTTGCCTTTTTCCAACCTCGTGAACACCGCCAGCGATCAGTTCGAGATCGCGCAGACCTCGCCCGATGAGACTTGCTTCTGGCTTTATTCATCCGGTTCAACCGGCGCGCCCAAAGGTACGGTGCATGTGCACTCCAGCCTGATCAACACGGCCGAGTTGTTTGCGCGCCCGGTGCTCGGTCTGCGCCCGGACGATCTGGTGTTCTCGGCTGCCAAGCTGTTTTTTGCGTACGGCCTGGGCAACAGTCTGACCTTCCCGATGGCGGTCGGCGCGACTGCTTTGCTGATGGCTGAGCGCGCCACGCCGGATGCCGTGTTCAAGCGTCTGCGCGAAAAACAGCCGAGCATCTTCTATGGCGTACCCACGCTCTTCGCGGCCTTGCTGGCCAACCCTGATCTGCCGGGCCGCGGCGAACTGCGCATGCGACTGTGCACTTCCGCGGGCGAGGCCTTGCCCGCCGATATCGGCAAGCGCTGGACCGAGCACTTCGGCATCGAGATTCTGGACGGGATCGGATCCACCGAGATGCTGCACGTGTTTCTCAGCAACCGTGCCGGGCGCGTGCGCTATGGCACCACGGGCTTGCAGATCCCCGGCTACGATTTGCGCATCGTCGGCGACAACGGTCAGCCGGTGGCCCCTGGCGAAGTTGGCGAATTGCAGGTCTGTGGCGCCACGGCGGCCGTGGCTTACTGGAATAACCGCGAGAAGTCGCGCCAGACCTTTCAGGGGCCGTGGACGCGCAGCGGCGACAAGTACTCGGTCGATGCCGACGGCTATTACACCTATGCCGGTCGCAGCGACGACATGCTCAAGGTCGGTGGCATCTATGTCTCACCGATCGAGGTGGAGGCGGCCCTGATCACCCATGTGGCGGTGCTCGAGGCGGCGGTCATCGGGCGCGCGGACGACGCCATGCTGGTCAAGCCACAGGCCTTTGTCGTGCTCAAGCCGGGCTTTAGTGCCAGTGACGCGCTGGCGAGCGAATTGCAGCAGCATGTCAAGGCCAAACTGGCGCCCTACAAGTACCCGCGCTGGATTGAATTCATCCACGAGTTGCCCAAAACCGCCACTGGCAAGATCCAGCGCTTCAGGCTGCGTGCGCGCAACACCTGAGCTTTTGCACCATGCTTGCGATCTACTTCATTCGTGCTTTGGCTGGCGGCTCGGCGGCGGCCTGCTGGCGCTCGATGATGCGCAGCATGGTGGCCAGTGTGATCGAGCTCATGGAGGCCTTGGCGATCTCGTCAATCTCGGACAAGACCGAAGTCAGGGCGCGGCCGACCGGTGTGACTTCGCTGGCGTTGTGCTCGCTCGGCAAGACGTCTTCGAAACGCGAGATCACGTCCATCAGCGTGAGTCGGCGTGCATTGCCGACAAAGCGGTAACCGCCACCCACACCCCGGACCGACTGCACCATGCCCACGCGCGAGAGTTCCGCCAATACCTTGGCCAGATGGTGCGACGAGACATCGTACTTTTGTGCGATCTCGGCGGCCGGGATCTGGCGCTCAGGGTCAGCGGCAAATTCAAGCAGGCTGAAGAGCGCGAGGCGGGTGTTCTGTTGTAGTTTCATGACGGCTCAAACGGATGCGTGCAGTCGATCAGGTATCAAGATCCAACTCAAGCGGAATGAAGGGCGCAATCATCATGCCTTGGCTGCGAAAGAAGGACAGGATCAGCGTGTTTTCGCGCGCCAGCAGGGTGCGCACCTTGCTGACGCCGGCATTTCTGAAGCCCTGGCAAATGGCTTGGAGCAGTTGCGTGGCGGTGCCGCCGAGCCGGTCGTCGGGGCGCACGTCAATCGCGAAGACCCAGCCGCACGGCGGCGAGCCGAATTCCCAGTCGCGCACTTCACCAATGACAAAGCCGATCACTTCGTCCTGGCGCGTGGCCACCAGGAAGTGCTGCCCGGTCGCGACGGCGTCGGCATAACGCTGGTAGAGCGAAAGAAAATAGGCGCGCTTCTCGATTCCGGTGACGCGTGCGTCGATGGCGCTGACCGCGTCCACGTCGCTGAGGTGCACCGCCCGGATGCAAAGCGGTTCGGCAGGCGCGCTGCTTGGCGCCGCCGCGGGCTCGCCGTCGGGCTTCTTTTTGGGACGCGATTTGGGCGCCTGGGGGCGTGCGATATTGCTCATCGTGAATCCGCTTTGTCTGCCGGTTTCAATTATTGCATGCAAATGCAGGAATATGTAAAATGAAAACTGCCGAACCAGGCCCTGACGTCGCCATGAATCCTACCGCCACGGACGTGCGCATCGTCCCCACCTACTGCTATCAATGCGTCGCCGGACCGGACTTGTTGACGGTCAAAGTGGAGCAGGGCGTGGCGACCGAAGTGCAGCCCAACTTCTGCGCCGCCGACATCCACCCCGGTGGCGGCAAGGTCTGCGTCAAGGCCTACGGTCTGGTGCAAAAGACCTACAACCCGCATCGCGTGCTGCACCCCATGAAGCGCACCAATCCGAAGAAGGGTCGCCATGAAGACCCGGGTTGGGTGGCGATCAGCTGGGAAGAGGCGATGTCGCAGATCGGTGACAAGCTCAACGGCCTGCGCGCCGAGGGCCTTCTCGACGCCTCGGGTTACCCGCGCCTGGCGGCCAGTTTTGGCGGTGCCGGAACGCCGCAGTCCTACATGGGCACGCTGCCGGCCTTTCTGTCGGCCTGGGGTCCGGTGGACATGGGCTTCGGTTCCGGTCAGGGCGTCAAGTGCTACCACTCCGAGCACCTGTACGGCGAATTCTGGCACCGTGCCTTCATCGTTACGCCCGACACGCCGCTGTGCAATTACCTGATCTCGTGCGGCTCCAACATTGAAGCTTCAGGCGGTGTCATCGGGGTCTGGCGCCACTCGGCGGCGCGCCTGCGTGGGCTGAAACGGGTGCAGGTCGAACCGCACCTGTCAGTCACCGGCGCCTGCTCGGCGCAATGGGTGCCGATCAAGCCCAAGACCGACGCCGCCTTCCTGTACGCCTTGATCCATGTGCTGCTGCACGAGATTCCGCGCGACCGCCTGGACCTTCCTTTTCTTGCCGGGCGCACCGCGTCGCCCTATCTGGTCGGAGCGCACGGCTACTACCTGCGCGAGCGCGCCAGCCTCAAGCCGTTGGTGTGGGACAGCGCCACGAACAGTGCGCGCGTGCACGACAGCGCAGATCTGCAAGAGGCGCTGGAAGGCAGATTTGAAGTGGATGCTGTCGAAATCGGTCCCGACAATGAAGTCCTGGCCGACGGCCTGCTGAACGGAAGCACGTCGTTCACGCGCCTGGTCGAACACATGCGGCCCTACTCGCCCGAGTGGGCCGCCGGCATCTGCGATGTGCCCGCTGCGCACATGCGCGGCATCGCGAACGAGTACATCGATCAAGCCTGCGTCGGCCAGAGTATCGAGGTCGATGGCATCAAGCTGCCCTACCGGCCGGTCGCCGTGACCCTTGGTAAAACCGTCAACAACGGCTGGGGCGGTTTTGAGTGCTGTTGGGCACGCACCCTGCTTGCCACCCTGGTGGGCGGCCTGGAGGTGCCCGGTGGCACGCTGGGCACCACCGTGCGGTTGACAAGACCGATGTCGCATCGTCACGAAAGCGTCAGGCCCGGCCCGGACGGCTTCATGCACTACCCGCTCAATCCGACCGACAAGGCCAACTGGTCACCCAATCCAGCCTTGTCTGCCTCCATTTGATTTACTGTTG
>CAYHDD010000184.1:0-6193 GCA_964355195.1 uncultured Rhodoferax sp.
CGGCTCAACCGCTTGGGCATCCAACCGCACCTGGACCAGCCACCCGGGTCGGCTGGCGGGAAGAGGCACCCCTGGTGGCCTGGGCTGGTCGTCAGTGCGCAGCGCGCGCTCTACGCACACCGCCCTTCTTCCGGAGGATTTCTTTCTCCATTAGACAATTGAATGAAGCGATTGAAATATTAATTATTGTTTTCAAACTGGCCATCTTGCTAGACACTTCGAGCCTTCAAAATCACAAACTTGGAGCGCAACATGCTGATCGGACTACCCAAAGAAATCAAGAACCATGAATACCGCGTCGGCCTGACCCCAGCCAGCGTGCGCGAACTCTGCGCTCACGGGCACCAGGTACTGGTGCAAACGGGAGCCGGCGCCGCAATCGGCCTGACCGACGAACAATACAAGACCGCCGGTGCGACGCTGGCCGTCGACGCTGCGGAAGTGTTTGCCAAGGCCGAGATGATTGTCAAGGTGAAAGAACCGCAGCCGCAAGAATGCGCCATGCTGCGCGCTGGTCAAATCCTGTATACCTACCTGCACTTGGCGCCAGACCCTGAGCAGACCGCCGCACTTGTGAAATCAGGTGCCATCTGCATTGCCTATGAGACCATTACCGGCCCCGGCGGCGGCTTACCTCTGCTGGCCCCAATGAGCGAAGTGGCTGGGCGCATGGCGATTCAAGCCGGTGCAGCGCATCTGGAGAAGTCCAAAGGTGGCATGGGCATTCTGCTCGGCGGAGTGCCGGGAGTGCCAGCGGCTCACGTGGCCATCATTGGCGCCGGCGTGGTCGGCACCCATGCACTGCAAATGGCAGTCGGCATGGGCGCTCGCGTCACGGTGCTCGACAAGAGTGTGGATCGCCTGCGCCAGCTTGACCTGATCTTCGGCAATCGCATCAACACCGTCTACTCCAATGCACAAAGCGTTGAAGACGCCGTGCTTGACGCTGACCTGGTGGTCGGCGGTGTGCTCGTCCCCGGTGCGGCAGCACCCAAGCTGGTGACCCGCAGCATGATTTCGCGCATGAAGAAAGGCGCTGTGGTGGTCGACGTTGCGATCGACCAGGGCGGTTGTTTTGAGACTTCGCACGCGACCACTCACGCTGAGCCGACCTACGTGATCGACGGCATCGTGCACTATTGCGTCGCCAACATGCCAGGTGCCGTAGCGCGCACCTCAACCTTCGCACTCAACAACGCCACCATTGGGCACGCCGTTGCGCTGGCGGACAAAGGTTGGAAGCAAGCCCTCAGGGACAACCCTCACCTGAAGAACGGCCTGAATGTGGCCAATGGTCAGGTAACCTATGAAGCGGTTGCGCGCGACCTGGGTTACGCCTACGTGAACGCTGATACCCTGTTGGCTTAAAGGCCCAGCGCCTCAGGCGCAGCAACCCCAAGGCCCGCAATGCGGGCCTTTCTATTTGCCTGCAATACCCACGTCCACGCAAACTCGGGAAAATTGCGCCCAGCATTCCTTTGCCCGATTCAGCGCCGCAAGCCGGTGCAGTGGCAAGCCTAAAATAATCCAACTCATGTCGTCCACAACTCAAAAGAAAGGCCGGTTTGATGTTCGGCTATTCTGAAGAGCAAATTGCAGCCTTTGGTCTGACCTTTGGCGTGGCGGGCTTCATGCTCTACATGTTGTTCATCATTGGTCAACTGGCTTGGGAGTCAAAGGCTGGAAAATTCGGCACCTTTGTACTCTTCCTGGGCCTGGCATTTGGCATGACGGGCTTCGCAGCGAAATACTTGATTCAATGGGCCATCGGCATCAAGTGAGGTCGTCGGGTTCCGACTGCGTCACCCCAGCGGGCGAACGCCGACGAGCAAGCTGTGCAGCCAAAACGCGAACAGCGCCCACATACACAGTCCCACCAGAATCGTGAGAGCAGTCGGCCCAGCACGACCTCTAGGGTACGCTGCGCCGACCGTTTGGTCGCGACGCCGGGCCGCTGCGAAGCTGAAGATTGACCAAACCAGAAATGAGCCAAACAAGACGACGTGTGCCAAATTCCCGTTGGCCAGCAAATGGGCCAGAGACCACAACAACACGGCAAGCACCATCGGATGGTGAATCCGGCCCTTGATGCCGTTGTTGGGTATGTAGGCGGCGCTCAGAAGTACGAACGAAACCAGTGTCAGCAACAATGCCATGTGGCGCATGGCGACTGGGGGACTCCACAGCTGGGTCGGCTGCTCACGCGACAATCCAAAACCCCAAAACAACAAGCCCATACCTATCAGTGAAGCGGCCGAATAGAGACCTTTCCATGGCAATTCACCCAAGCGCGAGCGCGTCTGCGTCCGCCAGTCATCGGCAACGATGCGTACTGAGTGCACACCCAGGAAGATGATCAAACCAAGAATCAAGTAGGCCATGCCAACTCCCAAAAATAACGCCTCGACATGTCGGCACTATAGTCCTGAGCAGCCCTTGGCGCTGCCTCGCAGATCAATCCCGTTTGCGTTGCAGGTGAATTTGTTTACACTGATCACAATCCCAACCAACAAACTGGAGCTTCAATGAAACCCGTACAGGAACTGCTTGCAGGCCGTGATTCGACTATTTTCCAAGTCGGTCCTGCCATCACCGTATTTGAAGCGCTGCAACTGCTGGCGGAGCACGAAGTTGGTGCCATGATTGTTATGGACCAGGGTCGTCTGGTCGGCGTGCTTTCAGAGCGCGACTACACGCGCAAGGTCGCTCTAGAGGGTAGGAGCTCCAAAGAAACCAAAGTGGCGGACATCATGACCCGTGACGTCATCACGGTGGCTCCTGGCACCGGCACCCGGGCCTGCATGGCGTTAATGAGTCAGAAAAACATTCGGCACTTGCCGGTCGTCGAGGGCTCGGTCGTGTTGGGCATGATTTCGATTCGGGACATCCTCAATGACATCATCGCGGACCATGAGCAAACTATCTCTCAGCTGACGAGTTACATCAGTACATGAATGAATGTATTTAGCTCAAACGTCAATATTGCCAGCCCGCAGGGCGTTGGTCTCGATAAATTCACGGCGTGGCTCGACTTCATCACCCATCAGCATGGTGAAGACGCGGTCAGCTTCAATCGTGTCGTCAATCTGCACCCTGAGCAGGCGGCGCACCGTCGGGTCCATCGTCGTTTCCCACAGCTGTGACGGGTTCATTTCACCCAGACCTTTGTATCGCTGCCTGGAGGTGGCGTGCTCGGCCTGTGAAATCAGCCATGCCATGGCCTCACGGAAATCACCAACCTTTTCTTCTTTTTGGCGCTCGCCTTCGCCGCGCATCGCCCTGGCCCCTTGGGCCAACAAGCCTTTGAACGTGGTGGCCGCTTCAGCTAGCGCCGAATAGTCAGCGCCGTGAACAAAATCTTGGGTAATCACACTGCTTTTGACATTGCCGTGGTGGCGACGGCTGATGCGCAGCAAGGGTTTGTCGTTGCGCACATCAAATTCCCCACTAACCTCGGCGTCTGGCAATTTCGCTTGCAACGCCCTGGCAGAGGCTTGTGCATCGGCTAGTGTGTCGAGGTCTAGGCTTACCCCATCGGCGACTGAGCGCAGCGCCTCAGCATCCATGAAGTTGCGCAGGCGCGCAATCACCGCCTGGGCCACCTGGTGCTTGCGTGCCAACTCCGCCAGCGTTTCGCCGCTGAGGGTGGTGCCGTGCTCACCACCGGTATAAACCGACGCGTTGACAAGTGCAATTCGCAGGAGAAAGCTGTCTAGCGCTGCGCCGTCCTTCAGGTACAACTCTTCTTTACCAACCTTGACCTTATAGAGCGGTGGCTGCGCAATGTAGATGTGGCCACGCTCAACCAGTTCAGGCATTTGACGGTAGAAGAAGGTGAGCAACAATGTGCGGATGTGGGCGCCGTCGACGTCCGCATCGGTCATGATGATGATGCGGTGGTAACGTAGCTTGGCGACATTGAAATCATCACTTCCCGTACTGCCACCGGCCTTGCCAATACCGGTGCCCAAGGCTGTAATCAGTGTCAGGATTTCGTTACTTGTCAGCAACTTCTCGTAACGGGCCTTTTCTACGTTCAAGATCTTGCCGCGCAGGGGCAAAATCGCTTGAAACTTGCGGTCACGACCCTGCTTGGCCGATCCGCCAGCGGAGTCGCCCTCGACGATATAAATTTCACACAGTGCGGGGTCCTTTTCCTGGCAATCAGCGAGTTTGCCGGGTAAGCCCATGCCGTCGAGGACACCCTTGCGACGTGTCAAGTCACGGGCTTTGCGAGCCGCTTCACGGGCGCGCGCCGCTTCGACAATCTTTCCGACGATGATCTTTGCATCAGCGGGGCGCTCTTGCAGGTAGTCATGAAGCAAGTGACTCACGATGTCTTCCACTGGTCCGCGCACTTCCGAACTCACCAGCTTGTCTTTGGTCTGACTGCTGAATTTGGGCTCTGGGACCTTGACACTCAACACACAGCAAAGACCTTCGCGCATGTCATCACCGGTGATCTCGACTTTGGCCTTCTTGGCCAGCTCGTTGTCGTCGATGTATTTGTTGATCACGCGTGTCATGGCGGCGCGCAGGCCCGTCAGGTGGGTGCCACCATCACGCTGTGGGATGTTGTTGGTAAAACACAGAACCTGCTCGTTATAGCCGCTGTTCCACTGCATGGCCACTTCGACGCCGATGTTGGTGTTCTGGTCGCTCTGGCGATCACCCAGCGCGTGGAAAATATTCGGGTTGAGGATCGTTTTCCCGCGATTGATGAAGTTGACAAAACCCTTCACACCGCCGGCACCTGAAAAGTCATCTTCCTTGCCGCTACGCTCGTCCTTGAGGCGAATCCTGACGCCGTTGTTCAAGAAGCTCAGTTCGCGCAGACGCTTGCTCAGGATATCGTAGTGAAAGTCGGTGTTGGTCTGAAAGATGTCCAGATCCGGCAAGAAGTGAACTTCGGTCCCTCGCTTCTCGGTGCCTCCAATCACCTTCATGGGTGAAACCTCGATGCCATTGATCACCTCGGTGATCCGATTTTGGACCACGCCCTTGCAAAACTCCATCACGTGAACTTTGCCATCGCGGCGTATCGTCAGACGCAGCATTTTGGACAGCGCGTTGACGCAGCTCACACCCACACCGTGCAAGCCGCCTGAGACCTTGTAGCTGTTCTGATTGAACTTTCCACCGGCATGCAGTTCTGTCAGCGAGATTTCGGCGGCGGACCGCTTTGGCTCGTGCTTGTCATCCAACTTCACGCCAGTGGGAATGCCGCGGCCGTTGTCCACCACGCTGACGGAGTTGTCCGGGTGGATGGTGACCAAAATATCATCGCAGTGCCCCGCCAAGGACTCATCGATCGAGTTATCTACGACCTCGAACACCAGGTGATGCAAGCCTGTTCCGTCCGATGTGTCGCCGATGTACATGCCAGGACGCTTGCGCACGGCCTCCAGGCCTTCCAGAATCTGGATGGAGTCTTCGCCATAAGCCTCTGATGCACCAGCCTGGTGGGTGTCGATAGCCGGCTGGTAATTGGAGCTGTCGCTATTGCTTTCCCCGACGAAAACCGTGTTCTGGTTCATTTCCGGGCTTGGAACTGGCTTGTTTTCTTCTGTCATCGCTATTCTTTAATCGGGTGATGGCAGGGGCTTGTCCCTGCGTGTCGCTGTGATCTGTCCTGCAGGGTTTCAAAAATACTTCAAATGCGCATCGGCATGACAACGTATTTGAAGGTGTGGTTGTCGGGAATAGTGAAAAGGGCTGAGCTGTTGCCATCAGACAACTCAAGCGTGACCATTTCCTGCGTCATGTTGCCCAGGGCATCGATCAAGTAGGTCACGTTGAAGCCAATTTCGATGCTGTCGCCGTTGTAATCAACATCCAGTTCATCGACAGCCTCTTCCTGCTCTGCATTATTGGATGCAACGCGCAGGGTGCCAGGGTCAAGGTTCAGCCGAACGCCCTTGAATTTCTCGCTGGTCAGAATCGCGGTGCGTTGCAGGGTGGCGAGCAAGGCTTGCCGCCCCAGGGTGACGCTGTTCTTGTGGTTCTTTGGAATGACCCGGTTGTAGTCCGGGAACTTGCCCTCGACCAGCTTGGTGACAAATTCCATACCCTCAAAACTGAATTTGGCTTGGTTGTTGGCGAACTGCATCTCGATGGCCCCTTGCGCGTTGGAGAGCAAGCGCTGTAGCTCGATAACCGTCTTACGCGGCAAGATGACTTCTTGCTTGGGTAC
>CAYHDD010000185.1:0-6191 GCA_964355195.1 uncultured Rhodoferax sp.
GTACGGTGACAGCAACGTCAAGGATGACGTCGTAGTGCAGCCAGCGCAGCATGAGTCGGTGCGGAAGCTTGATTGCGATAAAAACAAGACCGAGGAAGATGGCAAAGCCAGTGGTGAACATGAGTGAACTCCTTAAGGGTTGAAAGACCACAGAGATCAAGCAGAACGGCGAGTCTTGCTCGCCGTGACTGTTGAACTGCGTGGGGTTGCGTCGTCAGGATTGATGACGCAGACGATGACCGAAGCAGACGCTGTACTCAGCGGCTGCTGGGGGTTCGGGGCTTAGGGTCCCCTATGGCCCGGGAGGGAAGCGGAATCCGAAGTGCACCCGGTCTTTTTGAACCCAGGGGGATAGGGACCCGTGCCCCCGAATCTGACATTTTTATCGGTCAAGTCAAAATTTTTTGCAAAGAAAGTTCACTTGGGATTTCTGGCGCGCCGGCTCAGCCAGGACGGCTTAAAAGGGACAAATTACAAATAGAGTATCTATATACAAAATGTCCCCTTTTGGCATTCACGTAATTCGTAAGGGGCGGCGGCGGGCCGGTCCCGCTACATCTGCAGCCGCTGGTTGGCTGCGCCGCCACGGGCTTCAACGCAGCGTAAAAAGTAAGTCACGAAGGGCAGGTTGCCGTGCGCACCAGTCGCCTGTATGCCTCCGAACAGGTGCCTCAGCAAGGCGGCGAGTCAATTGAGCGGAAGTTGGTCCCGGGCAGCCGCTCGAACGTGCGGGTTAGTGCGGATGATGCCCAAGCACACAGCCAAAGGGAAGTACCGACCCAAGCCCCCCGCTCAGTCTTGTGTCGCATCTCGGCCCCGGCGCTATCAAAAAGTGCGTTTAAACGGCCTATCCTCCCCAACCCACCATCGGCAGCACCAGCAAAAGCGTACAAGCAATCTGCCCCACCACCCTCACCTCCGAATCGTCGACAACACCAGCGCCCCACCCGTCAGTGACCCGTACTCCCAGGGCTGCTGACGGTTGTTGGTGCGCTGCATCACCTTGGCTCGGACGGTACGCAGCACCACGGCGATGTCGTCGGGGTCGGCCAGGTGCTCCAGCAGGGCCGAAGTGAAGGGCGAGTTGGACTGGCCGGCGCCGTCTTCGGCCACCTGCCCGTCCTTGGTGGCGTAGGCGATCAAGGTGCCCTCTGACACGTTGATAGGCGCCAGGCCCTTGGTGATGCCGCGGCCCACGGAGGCCATCAGCGGGTTGTCGCGGCAGGCGTCCAGGAACACGAGCTTGGTCTTCCCGGGCAGGTACTGTTCCACCACGGAGTTCAAGGACACCGCCTGCAGTGCGGCCTGCGCCGGGTCGGCCAGGTTCATGTCCACCGGGACCATGTAGTTCACACCCGCGATCTGCACGCCGTGCCCGGCGTAGAACAGCAGCGTGAGGTCGGCGCGCGCCGCCGTCCTGGAAAAGTCCGACAGCCCCCGCACCAACTGCTCGCGGCTCGCATTCGGGACGTCGGTAACCTTGAAGCCCAGCGCGCGCAGCTTGGCCGACATGGCCCGCGCATCGTTGACCGGATTGGCCAGGCGGTTGCTGCCGGCATAAGCCGAGTTGCCGATCACCAGCGCGTGCGCCTCACTCACCGCGGCGTAGGCAGCGGGCGGCCGCGCTTCAGCCGGTTGCTTGCGCAGCGCGTCCGTCTCCGCCCGCAGCCGGGTGATCTCGGCGTTGACGCGGGCCTCGGCCGTGGCCACCGCCTGCTCCTGCTGCCGGCGCTGCTCCTCCAGCCGGCGGCGCAGCAACTCGTTCTCTTCGCGGTACAGGATCTGCTCGACCTGGTTGCGGTCCACCGTGAGGGCGCTTTGCTGGGCCAGCGTCGCGGGTGGTAGCTGCGGCAGCGTGACGGAGGCGAGTTGGACCGGGGGCTGACCTGTCGCTCCATCCGCAGGGAGGCCGCGCGCCGTATCGCCGCCACCTTCCAGAGTCAAGGCGCGCAGGCTGATCTCCCCCGCATCGCTTACCTCGAACTCCGGCTTGGCGCGCAGACTCTTGGTTTCCGTCATGACCGCGCGACGGAAGGCCTGCGCTGTGCCGGAGAACGCGAAGGTCTGCTTGCCGAGGGCCTCAACCTGCGCCGCCACCGTGAGCGCGCCTGTCTGCTGGTCGAGCGTGGGGTCGGACAGGGCGACTGTCGGAGCCAGGATATTGATGCCCGCGAGGATCAACTCCTGTCGCCACTGAGGCAGCCCCGCCTCACGCTCTTGCCGCTGCTTGTTGTACTCGGCCACGCGGCGGTTGCGTTCTTCCACCTTGGCCCGGTACTCGGCCTGAAGGCTGTCGATTGACTGGCGTCGTTCGGTGCGGGCTTTCTCGACACGATCTTCGAACTCTTTGTTGGTTTCCCAAGGGTCTTGCTTCAATGCAAGCGCCGCTGGGTACGACGGGGACGGAATCTCCCCAAGCAGCGATTCGTCAGAGAACAACCATTTGAGCAAGCTAGTCTGAACGGCCCGATCAAGTCGCTCCTTCCAAGGGATGCTCAGTTCTTGCGAGAGAGTATTCGAGAGCGCTTCTACAGCCCGAGACTCAATGAATAGCTGGCTGTGAAGCGCGAAAGGGTATTGCTCAGCGGCATTACCTACCGTACGCAAGACGCTTCCAAACGCGCTATACAGACGACCCTCCAAAAGAGAAGTCCTCGAAAACCTTCCCACTTCGCGCCGGCCATCCGCGTACTGGTATGTACCAAGACCCATAGGATTCCCGCCAGTTATCTCACCAGCAAATCGGTTTCCATTGGGAAAATCAATGACTCCAACACATCGAGCGAATTGCTGTTGGCTGGTCGTAAGGCACCTAGGCAAGGAAGACTGCCCTAGTACGGTCAGCGGGAAAAGCAGCAAGAATACGAGACGGGTAGGCACTAACGAGATCATCTCTTCACTCCACCACAAACGCCACCACCCACTCCCCCACCCGCCCCATCGAGTCCTGAATCTCGATGAACAGGCAGTGTGAGCCCTTGGGCAGGGCGGCCTCTGCCACGTCGATGCCCCCTGCCGTGATCCTTAAGGCCGCCGTTATCCGGCCCGTGATTGGTCAGCAGCGGCTTGCTTTTGGCTTGCAATTGCGTCGAATCGAAATCGAAATGGATGACCATGTCAATCTGGCACTTTTCGGGCACGGCGAATAGGCGTTTCAACCACATGGGGCCAAGTATCGCACCTTGGAAGCGCCCTCAATCCGCGTGAAGCACTCGATTTACCAGCCCAGGTGCCAGGTTCACCACCAAGGTTTGGTGTTCAGGAGAGTGATTTGCGGTGCGCGGCGTGTACGGGGCGCAGAGTCATCCCACAGCGATTCAAAATCGCCGCTTTGCTCAGTCACCAACTGATGCGCTGATCGACCTCATAGTCCGGTGCGGGTTGCGCCGCCAGATCCCAGTCCGGCTCGATTTGCACAACCATTCCAATGGCCGGTTTGGAGCAGGCAGATCGAAAGATCGACCGTCGACTTTGAGTCGGTTGTTGGCACACGTCACCGCGTACTTGAACGGCAGGTATTGCCGGTAGGTGACCGCCGTCACCGTGGATCAACCACGGTCTTCAGGCCGGATTCAGAACGGGTTTCAGACCAAACACAGATCCGTTCCGGCAGCGTCGCTCAAGGTCGTACGCCGCGGCACTTGTTGGCACGCAGACATACTGATACTCCAGCCTCGTGTGGATGTATGTCCGTGTCAGTGCGTCAAGGTGAACCTTACCTGTGCCGAAATGCTCAAGCTGTTCAGCCTTCAAGGTAGGGATTACCAGGCGGTTGGCGACGTAGACGCAGAATTGATCACCGCTAAGCCGACCTGAAGCATGGCTCGACAGCCTTGTAATCAAGCCGTATTTCGTCCTGGCGCTGGAGACAGCCTTTTCCAACTCCCGACCTGACATCCCGCAGTAGACGAGCGTCTCGTTCTCCCAGATCACGTACACACCTGCCGCAACAGTCGGGACTGACGGGTTGGGCCAGTCTGAAAACCTGAAACGCTGGGAGAACTCGTGTGGCAGCGACGGGGGGAGCGTGAGATTCTGCATGGTGGTCGGTAGTGTTGCGCGACTTATCCTGCTTGTCTAGTCCAACTACGCGTCAGACAGTCACTGTCGGAGGTAATTTTGGTTGTCTGGCACTGTGAAGTGGAGTAAAGTGACACCGGGAGTGATGGTGATGATTCCAAAATTGATCAGATTCTGGTTCGGTTTGTTGTTGACTGCGCTACTTTTTTGCGTGGGCGTGGCTAACGCTGGCAACCTCGAAGATGGAATAGCCGCATTCAGTGCGAAAAATTATCCAAAGGCATTGGAGTTGCTTCGCCCTGAGGCAGAACAAGGTGTGGCGAAGGCGCAAGGCCTGCTAGCTCGGATGCACGCCAACGGGTGGGGCACCCCGAAAAACCTGGAAGATGCGCTTAAATGGGCAAGACTTGCTGCCGCCCAAGGTGACTCCGCAGGGCAGGTTGGTGTTGGCTACGTGTATCGAAATGGCTTCGGTGTAACTAAAGACTATGACGAGGCCTTGAAATGGTTTCGATTGGCCGCTGCGCAGGGGGATGCGCTGGGACAAAGTAATCTGGGCAACATGTATCAAGGCGGCCTTGGCGTGATAAAAGATTATGACGAAGCCGTCAGGTTGTATCGCTTATCGGTTGCCCAGGGTAACTACGCGGGCCAAGGCAATCTCGGCTACATGTATCGCAATGGCTTTGGGGTGACTAAAAATTACGATGAGGCGATTAAGTGGTTTCGGTTGGGGGCCGAGCAGGGTGGTGCTTTTGCCCAGAGTCAGTTGGCCTATATGTACATCAATGGTTTTGGTGTGCCGGTTGACTATGAGCAAGCCCTCAAGTGGAATCGACTTGCTGCGGAGCAGGGTAACGATCTAGCGCAAAGCAATCTCGGGCACATGAATGAATACGGGCTTGGTGTGAAGCCCGACGACGAAGAAGCTGCACGTTGGTATCTTTTGGCTGCTGCTCAGGGGAGCGAGTTTTCCAAGAAGCGACTGGATAGAACCTGGGCGATGAAGTCGGCGGCAGAACGGGTTGTCGCAGCAAATGCAGCCTCTGCTAGCCAAGATAGCGTGAAGAAGGAGGCAGAGCGGAGACGATTGGAAGAAGTGGCTCGGATCGACGCGGAAAAAGCACGACAAGCGGCTGCTGATAGTAAGAAGCAAGCCGAAGCTGAAGAACGCCTGCGCGCTGAAGTCGCAGCGGCAAGTCAGCGCGAACGTGAAGTTGAAGAACAGCAGAAGCAATCTCAGGCCCAAACCCAACAGGTAATGCCGGCGCGTGCCGTCAGCGCGCACGCTCTGATCATCGGCAACGGTGCCTATGCTGGTAGCGGCAGACTGGACAACCCGGTTAACGACGCCAAAGCCATGTCACGCAAGCTGCGGGACCTGGGGTTCACTGTCACTGAAGTGAACGATGCCAACCGCGCCAAGCTGGTTAATGCTTTTGCCCTGTTCAGTCGGACAGCCGCTAGTGCGGAAATTTCGCTGCTGTATTACTCTGGGCACGGGGTTCAAATATACGGAACTAACTACGTGCTTCCGATTGATGTGGACCAGAATGACATCGCTCAGGCCACGCTGCAGGGCGTGTCGCTGAACTCGGTAATTGAGCAATTCATGCCCGGTAAGACAAAGCTGGTGTTCCTTGATGCCTGTCGGGACAACCCGCTGGTCAGGACGGCTTCGCGGGGTATGACAAAAGGTCTGGCCCCCATCAGTGTGTCCCAGGGCACTCTGATCGCATACTCCACCAAGGACGGCCAGGTGGCGCTGGATGGCGTAGGCCAGAAGAACTCTCCCTTCACCAAAGCACTGCTTGACCACCTTGCAGACCCGATAGACATCGCCGTGGTGCTGCGAAAGGTTCGAGCGCAAGTTATGCAGGCTACTGGCGGTAAGCAAGAGCCGTGGGAGTACGGGTCGTTGACCGGTGGCGAACTGATCCTTGGCAGTGTTGCCAAGCGATAAACAAGGGCTGTGATGAAACCAATCTTTGCACTGATGACTGTTATGGCGATGGCGCTCGCCGTCACCGTGCCATGTCAGTCCGCTGAACTCTCCACCCGAACGGCCCTGATCATCGGTATCGGCGTTTACGACCGCCCCGAGATCCCCTCATTAGCAGGCGTCAAGGAGGACATGGTCAGCGCCATGGCGATCACCAAGGCCATGGGCA
>CAYHDD010000186.1:0-6154 GCA_964355195.1 uncultured Rhodoferax sp.
AGTTCGAAACTTGCACTGCCCACCAAAAATGGTAACGAAAACAAGGACTTAGCAGCGATGCGGAGTCCTTCTTTTTTGTCCGCTTGAGCGCCGATCCGCGGCGCCGATGTTTCCTGCCAATGGGTGGATTATTCACATCAAACCAACCGGGGCTTCGAATGAAACGTGCTATGGATCTACTCAGCAAGGCAGGTGCTGTGACGGCGCTACTGCTGTGCAGTGGCTGTGCCGTCGTGGCGGTGGCAGACGCCGCCGTGTCGGTCGCAGCCACCGTGGTCAAGACCGGTGTCAAGGCGACCGGGGCGGTCATCGACGCCGTCATTCCAGAATCGAAGAAGGCGCCTTAGCCCTGCTCGCTGGCAGGGCACGCCCTACGGTGCTGGCGAAGCGCAACTCCCCGATTTCGTCTGTGCCAAGCGGCTCCATGCGGCTCAGTTGCTGTTCCAACACCTCCAGTGTCGCCTCCGACGCATCGCGTCCCAGTGCCTGGCGCGCCTGAATGCGCTCGCGCAACTGTGTCGGTGTTGCCATCGGCGCGACGATTTGAAACGGAACGCCGACTTCCCGGGCGAGACGGCGGAAATTGTCCCGGGTATGACGTTGCAGAAAACTTGCGTCGACGATGACGGAGCAGCCCGCACCCAGCAGCATTGCCGCCAACTGCCACAGACGGGTGTATACCCGCTCGTTGGCAGCGGCACGGTAGATCCCGGCGTCGAGCCTGGCGCCGGTGCGCTCATGGCGCTCCAGGGCGAACAAGCGCTTGCGTTCCACGTCCGAGCGCAGGCGCAAGGTCCAGGGTGCGGCGTTGTCCAGCAGTATCTGCTGGCTGGCCGATGTCTTGCCGCAACCCGACGGGCCGTAGGTGATGAACAAGCGCGCCTGCGGCGGCACGGCGATCCGCTCCGCCAGCGCCAGGTAATCCAGGAACTTGGTTAGATCGATGCTAGCGCTCTGTTGCGCGCGAATTGATGCCACCTTGGCACGTACCAACGACCGGTAGACCGCATAAAAGCGCAGCAGAGCGGCCGCTTCATAGTCACCGCTGCGGCTCAGCACTTCGTCCATGAACCAGTTGGCCAGACCGCGCTGCTGGCGTGCCAGAAGATCGACAAACGTGAACGCCAGATCGCTGGCGACATCGATCCAGCGCAGTTCTTCGCTGAACTCGATGCAGTCGAACATGCGCATGCGCCCGCCAATCAGAACCAGGTTGGCAAGGTGCAGGTCGCCGTGACATTCGCGGACATGCGCTGCCTGCTGGCGCGCTTGCATCAGTCCGGCGAGTTGCCGGTGCTGCTCCAGCGTCCAGTCATGTAGAGCAGTGAGCCGCGCGGATACACCGTCTGGCGCAGGCTGCTGTCGCAACTCTGCAAAGTTGGCCTCGGCCTGCATCAGGACGAAATGGGCCGATCCAAAGTGCGATGTCGGCGGCAGGCTCGCCGCGCTCTCATGAAAGTCGCACAATAGCTCGGCCAAATCGGACAGATGCTTCGGCTGAAGTTCGCCTCTTTCGCAGACATGGTCGAGGCGCCCGGCCTCATCGAAGCGCTGCATCTTGACCGCATATTCGATCGGTTCTCCAGAGCCTTCAAAACTCGGGCCCTGCCGTGAGTTGAAGACGGAAAGCACGTCGAGATAGATGTCGGGTGCGTATCGCCGGTTCAGACGCAACTCATCCAGGCAGCTTTGCCGACGCAGCTCCAGCGTGCTGAAGTCCAGAAAGGGCAACTTCACGGGTTTCTTGATCTTGTAGGCAAAACTGCCAGCCAGCAGGACCCACGAGATATGAGTCTCGACCAGTTCAACCTGCCGCACCGTCGGCGCGTAGCGCTGGGGGTTCAGCAAGGCACGGATCAACGTCGGTAGTTCGCCATTCATGGCAAGCATGATCGCAGAGCGGGCGCTTGAAGTGGCTGACAATTGACAAGATCGGATCACTGGCGACTCTAAAATTGCACTTTAGGCATGGCACGCTGCAATGCTTGTTTTGAACAGGGATGTCCGATGGATCAGGTTCAGTGCGTTGTGATTGGTGCCGGAGTGGTCGGCCTGGCGGTGGCGCGTGCACTGGCGCTGAACGGACGCGAGGTGATGGTGCTGGAAGCCGAGTCGGCCATTGGAACGGGCATCAGCTCGCGCAACAGTGAGGTGATTCATGCCGGTATCTATTACCCGCAGAATTCCTTGAAAGCGCGCCTGTGTGTGCAGGGCAAGCGCCAGCTGTATGACTACTGCCTCGAACGCGGTGTGGCCCATCAGCGCTGCGGCAAATTGCTGGTGGCCACGGCGCCACAAGAGGTTCAGGACTTGCACAGCATCATGGAGCGCGCTGCGCTCAACGGTGTGACCGATCTGGAGCCTCTGACGGCAGAGCAAGCGCGCGCAATGGAGCCTGAGCTGGTCTGCCTAGCGGCGCTCTATTCACCCAGCACCGGCATTGTCGACAGCCACGCCCTGATGCTCAGCTTGCAGGGCGACATCGAGAACGCTGGTGGCCTGGTGGCTCTCAATTCGCGGTTGGAATACGCTGAGTGCGGGTCGTCGTCAATCGTCCTGGGCACTTCTGACGGCACTCAACTGGAGGCCAACACTGTGGTCAATGCCGCGGGCTTGCACGCGCCGACCCTGGCCGGGCGTTTTCACGGGCTGGACGCGCGCCACCTGCCGTGCGCTTATTTTGCCAAAGGCAACTATTTCACGTTGGCGCGGCGTGCGCCGTTCTCGCATCTGGTCTATCCGGTGCCGCAGGCGGCCGGTTTGGGTGTGCACCTGACGCTCGATCTGGGTGGTCAGGCCAAATTTGGCCCGGACGTGCAATGGGTCGAGTCGGCGCAAGATTTGACAGTCGATCCGGCGCGTGGCGCCGCGTTCTATGCCGAGGTGCGCAAGTACTGGCCGGGCCTCCCAGACGGTGCCCTGATCGCCGGTTATGCCGGTATTCGACCCAAGATTCACGCACCGGACCAAGCGGCCTGTGACTTTCTGATTCAAGGGCCGCTCCAGCACGGTGTGGCGGGTCTGGTTAACCTCTTTGGGATTGAGTCGCCCGGTCTGACCAGTGCCTTGGCGATTGGCGACTATGTGCTCGGGCTGTGCAGTGCGGATTGAGGGCAGGTCTTTTTGATCAGGGCGGCGGCTTCCTGCACCAGGCTCGGCCCGTGATAAATCAGGCCGGTATAAATCTGCACCAAATTGGCTCCAGCTTTGATCTTGCTCACCGCATCGGCGGCGCTCATGATGCCGCCGACACCGATGATCGGGTAGTTGAGGCCCAGAGCGGCACGCAATTGAGCAATCACGCGGTTGCTGGGCAATAGCAGCGGGGCGCCCGATAAACCGCCGGCCTCGGTGCTGTGAGACTGTCCCTGCACCGCGTCACGGGCGAGCGTGGTGTTGGTGGCAATGACGCCGTCCATGCCATGCGCCTTCAGCGTTGTGGCGATGGCTTGCACCTGCGCGGGCTCCAGGTCGGGCGCGATCTTGACAAAAAGCGGCGTGCGTTTGCCGTGTTGCTGGGCCAGGACTTCGCGCCGCGCGGCGAGTGCTGCCAGCAGTTGGTCCAGCGCCTCATCGCTCTGGAGCGTGCGCAGATTCTTGGTGTTCGGACTCGATATATTGATGGCGACGTAGTCAGCGTAGGGGTAGACGCCGGTCAATGCGCTCAGGTAGTCGTCAGCTGCGCGCTCAATGGGCGTCACAGCGTTTTTGCCTATGTTCAAACCCAGCAGCATGGCCCCCGGTTTGACCTGGCCCTGTCGGTGCCGACGTGATTTCTTGACGTTGGCGATGAAGGCGTCCAGACCCTCGTTATTGAATCCAAGCCGGTTGATCAGGGCGGTCGATTCGGGCAGCCGAAACAGGCGAGGTTTGGGGTTGCCGCTTTGTGGCATCGGCGTCACCGTGCCGACTTCAATCGAGCCGAAACCCATGGCGCCCAGCGCGTCAATGCAGCGGGCGTTCTTGTCGAGGCCGGCAGCAAGGCCGACCCGGTTCGGAAAGCTCAGGCCTGCCAATTGGACCGGGTCCTCGATCCGGCATTGGCTGTAGGCCAATTGCAGCGGCGTACCTTGGGTGCCGGCCAGTGCATGCAGCGTCAACTCATGCGCCACTTCGGGGTCCAGGCTGAACAAAAGTTGACGGGCCAGAGCGTAGGGGACCAGAGACATTGGATAATTCCTGCAAGTATTCTTGTAACCTGCTGATTTTCCCAGATGACCGAAGCCAAATTACCCTACAGCCTTGTTCTGTCGCAGGACGATCTCAAAACCATGGTCGCTCAGGCGGCCTTGCACTACGTCGTGGAGGGTGAGATCGTTGGGGTCGGCTCCGGCTCCACCGTCAATAAGTTCATTGAGGCGCTGGCCGTCAAGAAGGACAAGATCAGAGGCGCGGTGTCGAGTTCGAACGCCAGTACCGAACGTTTGCAGGCGCTCGGCATCAAAGTCTTTGACGCCAATGACGTCGAGCGCCTGTCGGTCTACATCGATGGCGCCGACGAGATCGACGCACACGGCAACATGATCAAGGGCGGCGGTGCAGCCCTGACCCGCGAGAAGATAGTGGCGGCTCAGTCAAGCAGGTTTGTCTGCATCGTGGACGAGTCCAAGCTGGTGCCAACGCTGGGCCGGTTCCCGCTGCCAGTGGAAGTCATTCCGATGGCTGTGCAACGCATCACACGGCAGTTTGCGGCCCTCGGTGGGCAGGCGCGCTTGCGCATGAAGGAGGGGCAGCCCCTGCTCACCGACAACGGGCAGATGCTCCTGGACGTGACCGGTCTGAAGATCGATCAGCCGCAGGCCTTTGAGTCCGAGGTCAGCCAGTGGCCCGGCGTGCTGACGGTAGGCGTTTTTGCTTTCCAGAGGGCCCAGGTCTGCCTGCTGGGCACTGCCAGCGGCGTCAAGACGCTGGACTTCAAACCGACGTAACTTTCTAGGGAAACGGGATGTCGGATGCTAAAACCGAATCCCCGCTGGATTGGGTGGGCTGACCGGGTTTGGGCTCCCCGGGGGCGCACTGGGTGCTTCCTCGGGCTTGGTGGGGGTGTTTGGCTTTTGTGCCTGGACCAGCGGTGCAGGGGCTGTCTGTCGGTAGTTGGCGGGCAAGGCCGAGACTTTGGGGTAGCCGGCAGCGTCAAGATACTGCGTCCATTCGATCTCGGAGAAGCCTTTGATTTGCTGGCCACCAATGATCAACAAAGGCAAGGAAGCGCCACTGCTGATGCGTTGCAGGGCGTCGGTGTCGTCTGCGCTGTTGACGGTTCTTTCATTGAAAGGGATGCCACGAATATTCAGCAGCGAGCGACCCGCGTCGCAGGGCACACAGTTGTCGGACGAGTAAAGAGTCACGGGGTAGCGCGCAGCCACCTGACGCAGCTCCACGGTAAGTACTGCCGTACTCCTAGCGCCGCCTCTGCCGCCCGGGCTCAGCACCGTGGCCTTATCGGCGGTGTTGGGTACGCGGTCCGAGAAGCTGACGGTGCCGTCGGGGTTGACGATGCGGTAGATCGTCTGCGCGGCAACCGGGCCTGCCCCTAGCAGCACGGTACACAAGACGCCAATCAGCGCAAGCTGTGGAACGGGTGTGGCGGATTTGTCAGGATGAGCTATCACTTTCAAAGAACGTCCTTTTCACTGTTTGCTGGCCATGCCCTGATGCCGCAACAAGGCATCAAGCTGGGGTTCGCGTCCGCGAAACGCCTTGAATGATGCCATGGCGGGTCGGCTGCCGCCCACTTCCAGAATGCTTTGCCGAAATCTTCTACCCGTCTCGACACTTGGCAAGCCCTGATTGTCCATTGTCTCCTCAAAGGCGGCATAGGCATCTGCACTCAGGACTTCGGCCCACTTGTAACTGTAGTAACCGGCTGCATAGCCGCCGGCAAACAGGTGGCTGAAGGTGTGCGGTGCGCGGTTCCACTCGGGCTGCTTGAGCACCCCTACCTCAGCGCGCACCTGCGCCAGTAAAGGCATGCAGGCATGACTCGAGTCTGGCGTGGTGTGCAATAGCATGTCAAACAATGCCAATTCGATCTGGCGCAGCGTTTGCAGACCACTCTGAAAATTCCTGGCAGCCAGCATCTTGTCGAACAATTCGCGTGGCAAGGCCTGCCCGCTGTCCACATGTTCAGTCATGTTGCGCAGGACATCCCACT
>CAYHDD010000187.1:0-6140 GCA_964355195.1 uncultured Rhodoferax sp.
GATGCTTACCGGCGGCGGCGCACTGCTGCGCGATCTGGACCGCCTGCTGGCCGAGGAAACCGGCTTGCCGGTGCTGGTGGCCGAAGACCCCCTGACCTGTGTCGTGCGCGGCTGCGGTATCGCCCTGGAGCGGATGGAGCGTTTGGGCTCCATTTTCACGAGCGAATAGCAGAGAGCGGGTGCAGCGATGCCGCTTGGTACGCTGGACAGTACGCCACCACCCTTCTTCAGGCAGGGTCCGTCGGCCCTGTCCAAACTCTCATTCTTTAGCACGCTGGCGCTCTTCCTGATGCTAGCCGATACGCGTTTCGAGCTTATCAAACCGGTGCGCGTGACGGTCGCGACCGTGCTCTACCCGGCCCAGTGGTTGCTCATGCAACCGGTGCTGTGGGCCCGCGCAGGCGGGGGCTATTTCGAGTCTCTGCAATCGTCCCAGGCGCGCGAGCAAGCGACCCACCGCAGAATGGAGGCGCAATCCCAGCGCGCCAACCAGGTCGAGCATCTGACTCTGGAAAACGAACGACTGCGTCAGTTGCTGGGCTTGCGCGAAAGGCTCACCACAGGCGGGCAAACCGCCCGGGTACTGTATGACGCTGCCGATCCCTACACGCACAAGGTCGTGATTGACCGCGGCTCGGTCGAAGGCGTTTTGGCAGGCTCTCCGGTACTCGATGAAAACGGTGTTCTGGGCCAGGTCACCCGCGTCTACCCGATGCTCAGCGAAGTCACCCTGGTCACCGACCGTGATCAAGCGATTCCGGTGCTCAATACGCGCACGGGCACGCGTGCCGTGGCTTTTGGTGACCCGGTCCTGCGCTCCAACGCGCTCGAACTGCGCTACATGGCGGCCAACGCCGACGTTCAGGTCGGCGACCTCTTGACCACCAGTGGCGTTGACGGCGTCTACCCACCTGGTCTGCCGGTCGCCAAAGTTGAGAAAGTCGAGCGCCGCGTCGATTCGGCATTCGCCCGCATCAGTTGTCGACCGGTCGCACTGGTCGGAGGCGTCAACCACGTCCTGGTACTGACACCTGTCGCCACCCAGATCGCAGCGCACCCGCCGGTAGAGCCGCCGCCCGTACCCGCAAAGAGGGGGGCCAGAAAATGATCATGCGCCGCGGCCACCAACTGTTGCTGCCAGCCAGTCCGCTCTTCATTCTGACCAGCTTGCTGGCAGCGCTGGGCCTCAACATGCTGCTCAACGTGGGCCTCGTTGGACGCGCCGCCTGGGCGCCGGACCTGCTGGCGCTGGTGCTCGTCTTCTGGAGCATTCATCAGCCGCAACGCATCGGCATCGGCGTGGCCTTTGTCTTGGGCATTGCGGTGGACGTGCAGCAAGGCGCGCTGCTCGGGCAGCACGCCCTGGCCTACACGGTCCTGAGTTTCCTGGCCATTGCGATTCACCGCCGCCTGCTCTGGTTCGGCGTACCGTCCCAGGCGATTCAGGTACTCCCCCTGTTTGTGGCGGCACACGTCATCGAATTGCTGATTCGTCTGACCGCCAGCGGCGCTTTTCCTGGCTTCCCGGTGCTGTTGGCGCCGCTCCTGGAATCGATGCTGTGGCCGGTGGTGAGCGTGATTCTGTTACTGCCGCAGAGACGCTCGCCCGACCCCGACGCCCATCGACCCTTATGACCGAGCTGCGCAACGTCGAAGCGGATCTGTCGCGTTTTCGCAGCCGCGTGTTGGTGGCGAGCATCGTGGTCTTGCTATGCTTCCTGACGCTGGCGATGCGACTCGCCTATCTGCAACTGGTACGCCACGAAGACCTGCTGGAACAGGCAGAAGACAACCGCACGGCAGTTGTGCCGGTGGTTCCGAACCGCGGCCTGATCCTGGACCGCAACGGCATTGTGCTGGCCAGCAATTACTCGGCCTACACGCTCGAAGTGACGCCTTCCAAAATTGCCAACCTCGAACAAACCATTGAAGGCCTGTCCCAGGTGCTGGACATCACGCAGCGCGACCGACGCCGCTTCAAGAAATTGCTGGAAGAGTCCAAGAGCTTCGAATCGCTACCGCTGCGCACCCGTCTGAGCGATGAAGAGGTCGCCAAATTTGCAGCCCAGCGCTTTCGCTTCGCCGGCGTCGAAATCAAGGCACGCCTGTTTCGAAACTACCCCTATGGTGAGCTGGCCAGCCACGTCATCGGCTATATCGGACGCATCAACCCGAGTGAAAAAGAAAAGCTCGACGACTCCGAAGATCACGCCAATTACCGTGGCACCGAGTACATCGGCAAGCTTGGCGTCGAGCAGAGTTTCGAAGCCCAGTTGCACGGCATCACCGGGGTCGAGTCGGTCGAGACCTCGGCTGGCGGACGTGCCATACGCAAATTGACCAGCAGTCCGGCCACTCCCGGCAACACGGTCAAACTGTCGATTGACATCCGGCTGCAGCACCTGATTGAGGCGTTGTTTGGGGAACGCCGCGGCGCGCTGGTTGCGCTTGACCCAAGGACTGGCGAAGTGTTCGCCTTCGTCAGCAAGCCGACCTTTGACCCCAACCTTTTTGTGGAGGGTATCGACAGCGAAAACTGGCAGGCTTTGAACGAGTCACCCGACAAGCCCCTGCTCAACCGTGCCCTGCGCGGTACTTATCCGCCGGGCTCGACCTACAAGCCCTTCATGGCGCTGGCAGCCCTGGAAACCGGCAAGCGTTCGCCCGAGCAGACGATCCACGACCCCGGATTCTTCATGTTCGGCAGTCACCGCTTTCGGGATGACAAGGAGGGTGGGCACGGCATGGTCAACATGTACCAGTCCATCGTGGTGTCCTGCGACACCTACTATTACACGCTGGCCAACGAGCTCGGGGTCGACACCATCCACGATCAAATGCAGCGCTTTGGCTTCGGCGAGCTGACCGGAATCGACATCTTTGGCGAGGTGCACGGCCTGCTACCCTCGACCGAATGGAAGCGCAAGTCCTACAAGCGCGCTGACCAGCAAAAGTGGTACTCCGGCGAGACCATATCGCTGGGCATCGGCCAGGGCTATAACAACTTCACGATGTTGCAACTGGCTTCCGCGACCGCCACACTGGCCAACGGCGGCATTCGCATGAAACCCCATCTGGTCAAAGAGGTCGTGGACATCATGACCCACGCTCCCAGCACGACGCAGCAGCAGTCAGTGGGTGAAGCCATCGCCAAGTCCGCCCACATTGCGATCATCAAGAAGGCCATGGTCGGCGTCAACCTGGAGGGCACCTCGGCCGCTGCGTTTCGGGGGGCGGGCTACACCAGTGGCGGCAAGACCGGCACAGCGCAGGTGGTTCAGATCAAGCAGAACGAGAAATACGTAGCCTCCAGGATGGAAGAACGCCTTCGCGACCACGCCCTGTTCACGGCCTTTGCGCCAGCCGAGGAACCCCGGATTGCGCTCGCCATGATCGTTGAAAATTCCGGTTTCGGCTCCCAGAACGCGGCCCCGATTGCACGCCGCATCTTTGACTACTGGCTGCTCAAGCAATACCCGAGCGAAGAAGATATCGAGGCGGTGCAAAAGGCCCAGGCGCCTGCGCCCATTGGCAAAGCTCGCCCTTTGGCCGATGTGCCCTGGCCACCGCCGCAATAGGCGCGCTGTTGGCAAGGCGCACATGAAAAAGACACCGGTATCAGCGGTGCCTTTTTCTGCTTTTGATTTGCACGCCCTTGCGGGCGGTCTCCAGGGTCCTGCTCCAGCCGATACAAGCTCGAGCTAAAGCCTGCCGCCAATGTACGCGCCAATTCGGCGCTGTCGCATCGGTGCTTACCCTTGCCCGAACGATCCCACAGCGGAGCCGAGGGCGTCCTCGTAAATCCACTGTGCCGCTTTCTCGGCAATCATCAGGGCCGGCGAGTTGGTGTTGCCACTCGTGATGGTCGGCATCACCCCAGCGTCAACCACGCGCAAACCCGCAATCAGTCCGCCCTTGCCATGCACGCGCAGCCGCGAATCGACGACCGCCAGCGCGTCATCCGCAGCCCCCATGCGCGTCGTGCCGACCGGGTGAAAGATGGTGGTGGCAATATCGCCCGCCAGCCGCGCCAACTCCTGGTCGGTCTGGAACTGCGTCCCCGGTTTCCACTCCTGCGGCTGGTAGCGCGCCAGCGCCGGTTGGGCCACAATTTTGCGCGTCAGACGCAACGAATCGGCAGCCACCCTGCGGTCCGCCTCCGTGCTCAAATAGTTGGGTGCAATCGCCGGGGCCTGGGCAAAATCCGCGCTCTTGATCCGAACCGAACCACGGCTGGTCGGATTGAGGTTGCAGACACTGGCCGTGAACGCATTGAAGCTGTGCAGTGGCTCACCAAAGGCGTCCAGGCTGAGCGGCTGCACGTGGTACTCGATGTTCGGATAGGGTTGAGCCGGGTCGCTGCGCGTGAAGGCGCCCAGTTGTGACGGTGCCATGCTCATCGGTCCGGTGCGCTTGAGGGCGTACTCCAGGGCTATCAGCGCCTTGCCCCAAGGCGTGCTGACCTGTGTGTTGAGCGTCTTCACCCCCTGAACCTTGAACACCGCGCGGATTTGCAGGTGATCCTGCAAGTTGGCTCCTACCCCTGGAGCGTCGTGCAGCACGCGGATGCCCTGCTCTTGCAAGAGCGCACCCGGCCCAATGCCCGACAGTTGCAGGATCTGCGGCGAACCGATGCTGCCGGCACTCAGAATCACTTCAGCCGATGCGCTAGCAACCACCATCTCCGAATGCGCCCAGACCTGCACACCGGTGCAGCGCTGGCTACCGTCGGCCTGGATCTCGATCACCAATTTGGCGACCTGGGCCGAGGTCCACATCTCAAAATTGGGCCGCCCGTAGCAGGTCGGTCGCAAGAATGCTTTGGCCGTGCTCCAGCGCCAGCCAGCCTTCTGGTTGACCTCGAAATAGCCGACACCCTCGTTGTCACCCCGATTAAAGTCATCGGTGACCGGGATGCCGGCTTGCTGCGCCGCCTGCGCGAACGCGTCCAGAACATCCCAGCGCAAACGCTGCTTTTCAACGCGCCACTCGCCACCCGCAATGCGATGGCGCATCAGCTTGCGGTAGGGCGTGCTCGCATCACTCATCAACTCGGGCGCAACACCGCGCGCGCCGTGGGCCGTGTTGGCGCCCCGGTAGTGATCTTCGTGCAGCTTGAAATAGGGCAACACGTTGTTCCAGCTCCAGGCGCCATCGCCGGTCAGGCGCGCCCACTGATCGTAGTCACGCGCCTGGCCGCGCATGTAAATCATGCCGTTGATGCTGCTGCAGCCGCCCAGTGTCTTGCCACGTGGGTAACGTAAGACTCGGCCGTTCAACCCAGCGTCGGGCTCGGTGTTGTAAAGCCAGTCGGTGCGCGGGTTGCCAATGCAGTAGAGGTAGCCGACCGGGACGTGAATCCAGTGATAGTCGTCTTTGCGGCCGGCCTCGATCAACAGCACGCGCTTGCTGGCGTCGCCTGAAAGACGGTTGGCAAGCAGACAACCGGCGGTACCGGCCCCGACGATGATAAAGTCAAAGTGCGTGCTCATGCTCAGCGCCCCACCCAGTTGGGCGAGCGCTTTTCCTGGAAAGCTTTTTGCCCTTCCTTGGCGTCCTCGGTCAGGGTGAACAGTGCAATCTGGCTTTCCGTGAACGACATCGACTCCTCGAAGGCCATCGACTCCACCGTCTTCATCGTGTAAAGGCCGCGCCGGATGGCGGCAGGGGATTTGTTCAGCAGACGCTCCAGCAGCCAATCGAGTTTGGCGTCTACATCGTCATCGACATGGTTCACCAAGCCCCACGCCAGCGCCTGCGCCGAGTTGATCGGCTCCCCGGTCAGACACATCTCGCTGAGAGCACGCCGGGGTATCAGGTGTTGCAACACGCTCAGCACCTGCGCCGGAAAGACACCCACCTTCACCTCGGGCAAACCAAACACGGCGTGACGTGCGGCCACCGCCATGTCGCACATCGCCATCAAGCCCATGCCACCCGCCATGCAGGCGCCATTGACCCGCGCGATCAGCGGCACACAACTGGCACGTGCCACCCGCAACACCTGCGCCAAATGGCCATGCGGCTCGGAGTAGTCGGTCGTAAAGGCCTGCGCTGACTGCAAATCGGCGCCAGCACAGAAGGCCTTGCTGCCAGCGCCGGTGATCACGATGGCGCGAACGTCGCGCGCCGTCTGCGCT
>CAYHDD010000188.1:0-6119 GCA_964355195.1 uncultured Rhodoferax sp.
GTCACACTCCAACTCACACCCGGGCGGTGAACACCACACACTGATTGCAAAATGGATCACAATTCGCTCAGCTTGGCGGCGCATCGCAGAGCCCTTGCTCGAAGGCAGCGCCCCGGTTGCTGATGAGGCACCTGCACGCAGCACCCGAAGACACATTGCACAGACATGTCCGAATCGCTCTCAGACTGATTGATCACTTCGCTCCGGGCGGCCTTGGGCGAGCGTAGCGGCGTCGGTGGCCCTTTATACAACCGTCTTTCGGCCAGCCTGCGCGATCAACCCGGGCGGGCCACCAGCGCACCGCATCAGCGCGATCGACGCCCAAGAAAAAGACCCGCTGCTGGCGCGAGCCGACAGCGGGCCTTTGTTCAAAGGGCTCTTGGGTCAGCTCCGAAGGGGCTGCGAACCGTCTTCCACGTGGAGGCAGGTTCCTGACATTGCCAGAGGCCTGACTCCAGCTTTCAAGTGGCACTTCAGAAGTTGTACTTGAGGTTCAGTGTCAATGTCCGTCCAAACGGGTCAGCCACGCGGGGGTCCCATCCGGCACCGATCACGTCATCGACGTCATGGTGTGTGAAGGGTGGCGTCACGTTGAGCAGATTGCGGATGCCGACCGAGATCGTGGTGTTCTTGAACCCTGTGTAGCTGGTGCTCAGGCCGAAGATGGTATAGCTATCAACGTCTGTATTGGCAGTCGCTGGCGGAGTGGTGCGGTCAGCGAGATTCTGATCCTGGTAGCCCGACTTGTAGGTGCCGGTCAGCGTGGTGTTCCACTGGTCCTTGCTGAGGGTCAGGCTGGCGGTGAACTTGTTACGCAGGTACAGCGTACGGGTACCAAAAGCACCCACCAACTCGACCATCGGCATGTTTTCCAGAGCAGCTTCCTGGTGGCTGATCATGTGCGTGCCATTCACGTTGGCGGTCCACTTGCCGTAAGCGGTATTCGTCGAGCCGGAAACACCCCAGTCCAGGCCTTTGGTCGAACTGCCAGCGGCATTGATCCAGCCAGTACGCACCACCGACACATTGCCGGCCGCATCCCGAATGAAACGATCAGCGAACAAGTTGTAGTTGAGCAGGACGTCGTTCAAGGAAAGCTTACGGATGCGGTCGGTCAGATCGACGCGCCAGTAGTCGGCGTACAGGGTCAGATTGTTGACAGGGGCCAGCACAATCCCCAAGGTACCCTGCTTCGACTTCTCCGGCTTCAGATCCGGATTACCGCCCGAGGTGTAGTTGGGCTGAAAGTCGCAATAGGCCGGATCCACCGGGCACTTGACCGGGTCCATCCACTTGCCGGTAGACAACTGGGGTGCGTCGTTGATCGCCTGCTGCTGGAAGCTTGGTGCCTTGAAGCCGGTATTCAACGAGCCACGGAACAACACGGTCTGCGCTGGCTGCCAACGGAAGGCCACCTTCGGGTTGGTAGTCGTACCAAAACCTTCGTAGCGGTCGGTGCGCAAAGCCAGTTGCAAATCGAGACCCTTCACCACCGGAACGGCCAACTCCGCATACACAGCCTGAATGCCGCGCGAGACCAAGGGCACGCTGGAGTTACCGGGGCAACCGAAGGTGTCACTGGCAATGGTGGTCAGCAGGGTGCTGACGCAAGTCACCGCCGCCGGATCGCCGGTCGTGTTGGCAAACTCGTAGGTTTCCTTGCGAATATCAAAACCAGCGGCGAAGCCCAGCGGACCAGCCGGCAGGTTCATCAACTCACCTGACAATGAACCATCCAGCTGGGTCAGGCCGGTATTGCCGCCCATGACCTTGGCGTAAGTCTTGGTGGAATCAATCAACGCCTGTGCCGCAGCGGTCTGTTGTTGCCCCGGCAGGAGCCAGGGGTTGATGATGCCGGTCTTCAGCGCCGCGTGCAGCTTCATCGAGTTCGCATAGCCGTCGATCAGATCCGCGTAAGCCTCAGCGGTCGACTTGGACAAGCCCAGCTTGTAGTCATACTTGCCTGCCAGCACACCTTCCAGACCAACCAGTAAACGGTTGTTGGTCGAGGTGCTTTCGATGACTCGCATGCCCCAATCCTGCATGCGAAAACGATAAGCAATCGGCTTGGTCGGATCAAAGTCCAGCACGCCGAAGTTCTTCAAATTCAGGTAGTACGGACCCGTCACCGGGTAGTAGTTATTGCCAATGGCCACATTCGATGAACTGCTGGTGCTGAACTGGAAGGGCGTGAACTCGGAGCGAACTTTCACTCGGGAGCCGGTGAACTCGGCGGTGGCGGTATGGTCGGCCGACAGCTTCAGGCTGCCACGCAGCACCATGTTTTGGGCGTCTTTCGGTGGTGCCAACATGTACTGCGACCCGTAGTCGGTATTGCACAGGTATTTGCCGCTGGCCAAGTTGGCCGCCGCAGTGGCGGCGCTCGCCCCAACCCTGGTCCACAACACCGGCTGGAATTGCACGCCCGGCTCCACCGCGTCGCACTGGTTCTGGATGCTCAGCAGGTTGATACGGGTGTACTTTAGGGGGTCAGTCGCACCGACACGCGAGCCGGTCGTGCCCATGGCCGTACCGGTGGCCGTGATGATGTTGGCAAAGGGTGAGCTGCTCGAGTTGGGCGACAGGCCCAGGGCCGGGTTGAAGCCGTTGACCCAGTCGCGGTCCGAGCCACGCAGGATGTCGTTCTTGTCCACCGACAGGCTGGCCATCAGGTTGAAGCCGTCTTTTTCCAGATTGCCCTTGCCACCCACAATGCTGGCGCGCCGTGTCGTTCCCGCAGCGGAGGCTGTGGGCCGACTCACATCGACGCCGACCTGAGCACCCTCGTAGTCCCGCTTCATGATGAAGTTGATCACACCGCCGATGGCGTCGGTGCCGTAGATGGCCGAAGCACCGTCTTTCAAAACTTCAACGCGCTGAATGGCGGCAAAGGGAATCGCATTGACGTCCACACCGCCGCCGCTCATGCCATAGGTGCCGACGCGGCGCCCATTGAGCAGGACCAGCGTGCTGCCGGGGCCAAAACCGCGCAGATTGGCGTTTGCCGAGCCACCCGTCAAACGGTCGGTATCGCCACCGAAAACGTTGTTGTTGGAAGTAGCGCTATCGGCGCCAGAGGCGTTTCCAGAGAGTTGACCGAGCATCTGCTCAACCGAAGAAATGCCACGCTTGACCATGTCGTCGGCCGTGAAAACTTCAATCGGCAGCGCCCCTTCAGCCTGAATTCTCTTGATGCTGGAACCGGTCACTTCGACCCGCTGCAAATTCGTGGTCTGGGCTTGCGCCACCGCATGCAAACCCACCCCCAGGATCGCAACCGCCTGGGCCAACTTGTTCAATCTCATTGCCAACACTCCTTCAAGGTAGAACCGCACATTCACAAACAATATTTGCGCCAAGGGGCGATCCTATACCGAGAACCCGCCGACTCTGCCTTGGCGAGTTGGAACCATCGTGATTTTGAGGCGATTTTGCGGGTAAACCCCGAGCCCTCAGGCGCCCATGTTGCGCCAATGATGCAGTTTCGGGGGAGGCTACGGCCTTCGTCTGGATGCTCACCGCGAAGGTCTTTCTGCGGTAGCGGCGCCTTGATAGAAAATGAGTCCAATCCCCAGGCAAAATGATGAAAACCACCTCGTACCTTCAACTTCTGTCCAAACCACTCTGGCTTGCCATCGCCTGCTGCGCGGCACTCGCAGCCCGAGCGCAGGGAACTTTGCCGGAGGACGTGAGCACTGCGCTGCGTGCGGCCCAGCTGGACCCCAGCTCGCTCAGCGCCGTCGTCATGCCAATGCAGGGCGGAGCGCCGCGTCTGGCGCACTTCGAACAGCGCGCGATGGCCCCCGCCTCAACCATGAAACTGGTCACCAGCCTGGTGGCTCTGGAGGAGTTGGGCCCGGTCTTTCGCTGGCACACACAGCTGTTGAGTCAAAGTGACATCAAAGGCAGCACCCTGCGTGGCCCACTCTACCTGCGCGGCGGCGGCGACCCCAACTTGAGCTGGGACAGCTTGCGCACACTGTTTCGTAAGCTTCGTTCGCAGGGTGTGCGCCGTCTGGAGGGCGACTTGATTCTGGACCGTTCCTTCTTTAAGCCAACCCGCCTGGACGTCGGCGCTGCGGCCTTTGACGAATCGCCCGACGCCTACTACAACGTCATCCCGGACCCCCTGCTGTTGAACGGCAACCTGATCGAGTTTGCCATCGAGTCCGACCAACTGCAAGCCACTGTTCGAACCCAGCCCCCACTCGACGGTTTTCAAGTCGACGTCAGTTTTTCCCTCGCCGACAGCAGGTGCGAAGCCTGGGATGACGACTGGGACAAACCCCGCATCGAGCGCAAGGGCAATGGCAGCACCGTGTTGCTGCTGCGCGGCGCCTTCCCGCGCAACTGCAAAACCACGACGCGCCTGAGTTTGCTGGACCGCAATCTCTACATCGAACGCTTCCTGCGTGCTTTCTGGAAGGAACTCGGTGGTAGCTGGAGGGGCCAGGCCCGTGATGGACTAACCCCGCCCGACGCGAAGCTTCTGTTTGAACGCAACTCCAGCACGCTGGCCGAGGCGATCAGGCCAGTCAACAAGGCCTCCGACAACGCCATGGCGCGCACGCTCTACCTGACGCTTGGCACCCTGCTGCCGACTGAGGGACGCAGCGACAGCACCTCGCAAAACGCAGAAGCCGCAGTGAAAGCCTGGTTTGCCAGGCGTGGCATCGAAGACGATGGCCTGGTGCTTGAAAACGGCTCCGGCCTGTCACGCCTGGAGCGCATCAGCGCGCGCCAACTGGCGGCCCTGTTGCAAGTCGGGGCCGCCAGCAACTGGTTTGCCGAGTATGCGAGCAGCCTGCCCATCGTTGCCATCGATGGCTCGATGCGCAAACGCCTGCTGCAATCGGCCGCTGCCGGGCGAGCCCGAATCAAAACCGGCACCCTCAGGGACGCCACCGCCGTCGCCGGCTACGTGCGCGACCGCGTCGGCCAGGACTGGATCGTGGTCGGCATCGTCAACCACCCCGAGGCCAGGAAAGGGCGCGCCGCGCTTGACGCCCTGATCAACTGGACTGCGCAGGGCTCCGACACACCTTGACAGGCTGCCAGGATCGGTTGGCGTAGACCGCCAAGTCCGCCAGCAGATCGTTCAGGTCTGACTGCAACTTGGGGAAACCGGCGCTGCGCTGCAAGGTGCCGTCATGCAAATACAGGCCCTTGTTCAGCTCGATCTGCAAACTATGGCGCCCGTGCTGGGGGGCCGAGAACATGCGCACCAACTCGACGCCTTTGTAGGGGTCGTTGATGGCGACCGAATAGCCACACGATCTGAAGAAGTTGGCAACGTGCAGGGTAAAGTCGCTCGCGCAAGTCGTGCCATCGCGGTCGCCCAGCACCACGTCGGCGCGCCGCTTGCCGGGCACGCCGGTCGCCATGACACTGCCGACCGGGTCCATCGAGTGGCAGTTGATGTGGTAAACCACGCCGTGCGTCGCATGGGCCTGGTCCAGCAGCTCTTGCAAGGCCTGCTGGTAGGGTTTGAGGTAGTGCGTGATGCGGTACTCGACAGCAGCCACGCTGAGTGGCGCCGCGTAGATCGATTCACCATCGTCGAGTGAGCGCCAGACCAACGCCTTGCCCAGGCGCGCTTTACCGCTGGGCTGGTAGGGGTACGGCCAAGCCGCGTCCAGCAGTTCCAGGTCAACGTCGCCTTCAGCGCGATTGGGGTCGATGTAGCTGCGCGGGAAAAGCGCTTCGAGCAGATGCGCCCCATGCGAAGGGGCGCTGGCATAGAGTTCGTGGACCCACGCATCCTCGGCGCTGCGCAGCCGCTCCACGCTCAAGACCGAGCCGAAGTCCTCCGGAAAATCGCTGCCTGAATGCGGCGAGTCGAGCACCAGCGGCGTCACCAACTGACCGGGCCGATGAATCCTTAAGATGTTCTTGAGCGCTCTCATGCTGCCAGCGCCCGCTTTAACCGCGCAAGTGGCAGGCAACCCAGTGACCGTCGCCACTTTGCTTGAGCGCGGGCGACTCGCTGCTGCACAGCGGCTGCTGGGCCATCGGGCAGCGCGTATGAAAGTGGCAACCCGGGGGTGGCTTGATCGGGCTTGGCACATCGCCCTGCAGCATGATGCGCTTGCGCTTCAACTGGGGATCGGGCACCGGCA
>CAYHDD010000189.1:0-6119 GCA_964355195.1 uncultured Rhodoferax sp.
TTTTGTCTCTCGACGCCGCGATTATAGCTTGGGCAGAGAACTTGCGTCGAGCGCTACCCTGCCGGCTTGCGATTCACCAGGACGATGCCCGCTGCCACCATGCCCAGGGCGGCGATCAGACCGACTGTGACCGGTTCATCCAACCAAAGGGCGCCAAACAGCAAGGCAAAGACCGGCGTCAGAAAGACGAAGGCAGAGATCTTGGTCGCCGGGTAGCGGCCCAGCATCCACATCCAGGTCAGGTAACTGGCAAAGGCACCCAGCACCGTCTGCACTATCAGCGAGGTGCTTGCGAACGCGCTGAAGTGCCAAACCCATGCTTCTTCCAGCAGCCATGACAACAAGGGCAGTGTCAACGCGCTCATGGCGACCTGGTAGAACAACAGTTTTTCGGGTGAAACACGCGTCAGGCCCGTGCTGCGAATGACAATCGTGGTCAGACCCCACATCATTCCCGCTGTCAGCGCCAGTAAGTCACCTAGCCATTGATGCGCCGGGCTCGCCCGCTTCCAGCCCTCGCTCAGGGCAAAGGCAACGGCGGCAAACGCCAGGGCCATGCCCAGCCATTGCATGAGGCGCATCTTCTCAGATGGCACCAGCAGCGGCAGGATCAGCGTTACCCAGAAGGGAGCAGTGTAGAGAAAGACCGTAAGGCGTGAGGCCGTAGCGTACTGTAGCCCGGCGTAGAGTGCGGCAAACTCGAGTGAAAACAAGCTGCCCGCCAGCAGTCCAGCCCAAAGCGTGCCATCGCTCTCAAAGAGAGGTATGCGTCGCCAGGCACACCAGAGCCACAAGAGAAGAGTGGCGCAGACAAACCGGATGGCAGCCTGGAAGACCGGCGGCACTTCATTCAGGGTGGCTTTGACCAGTACTTGCTGAAAGCCCCAGAATAGGCAACAAGCGAGCAACAGGCTGACCGCTAAGGCATCAAGGTGTTCTTTTCGCGAGGTCATGACCGCAGCATAGTCCAAAATTGGTCGCCGCTGCTATTCGGGCGCCGCGCCGGGCCGACCCCTAACGTGTCGCGGCTCTGGAGCGGATGCTCGGCGTAGAACTTGCCGCCATGAAAGCGCAGTGCTGCGCCAGCAGCGCCAAGGATGCTGATGGCGTAGTGTGATCCCCTGCTGAAGGCCAGCGGTGAGTCCCACCAGACACGCCCGGTGCGGTCTGCGCAGTGACGATGGCCGCGCCCGTTGCGAACATGAAAAAGAGCTGCTTTGAACCGGGGCGAGAAAAAATCGCACCACGCATAATGCTCGTCTTACAACTTCGAGGAGCCGCAATGCCACGCCCGATACTAGACGAGTCTCACATTCATCCAGCGATTCAAGAAAAGATTGCCACACACGAGCAGGGCATTGTGGGCGAGGTTCAAGCAGCTATGGCCGAGCATTCTGTGGTGGTGGTGGGCATGGGCATGAACCCGTTCCCGAGAAAGGCATGCAAGGCACTGGATGGCGCTGGCATCGCATACAAGTACCTCGAGTTTGGCAATTACCTGAGTGACTGGCGTCGCCGCAACGCACTCAAACTATGGACCGGTTGGCCCACTATGCCGATGGTCTTCGTACGGGGCATGTTGGTCGGAGGCGCAAACGACCTGATTTCGCTGATTGACAACGGCGAGCTGAAGAATCTACTGGTCTGAAAGTAAAAATCCGGTGCGGGCTCTTGCGCCAAACACCGGTTTTTAGCAACTGAAAGCTGTAGCGAGTCTATTGCTTGGGAGCAGCCGGTCCCGGGCCCATCCCAGCTCGCGGGCCCCCCATGCGACCCTGGGGTCCGAAGTGGCGCGCACTGGCCGCATCGAAAACCTTTTGCTGCTCTGGCGTCAGCACAGCATAAAAAGTCTTGGTCGCCTCACCACGTTTGTCGCTTGCCGCGTTCATTTCCGCCATGTGCTGATTGCGCAGCGCCTTCGCCTTGTCGATGCGTTCAGGCGTCGTCAGTTTCGCCATTTCGACCGGATCTGGGTGTTTGACCATCATGTTGGTTGGTGGCTTTATGGTCGTTGTGAAGGTCGTCCAGGCCGCTTCCTGCGCCGGTGTCAACTTCAGCATCGCCTTCAACACTGCTTGACGTTTTTCTATCCTGGCCTGCATCCTTGCTGGATTCATCGTCTTGCCCATGGCATGATGGTCCATTCCCTCGTGCATCCGACCGCCGGGCCCCATCATGCCACCTCCAGGGCCAGCAGCTGGAGCTTGTGAAAAAGCCGCCACGCTCGCCGTGGCCAAGATGCTGGCCAGGAATAGAGGTCTTAGAACCGATTTCATATGCGTTTCCTTTGAGTAGGTCTGACGCGCAACGTTCGGCGTCAGGCTGACTCGGAGTTTGCTTGACCTCTGTATCTGTCAAGTGAGACTTGGTAACGCCCGCGTAAAGTTACAAAAGAAAAGTGGTGCCGCCTCAGACCTGTTGTTTCGTCATTGACAAGGAAGGGTTCACACCGGGATCGAATACGGCGTTAGTGGTGGAATGAAATGGCTCAATGGCGGCTCAGCCTGAGCCAATACATGGATAGAGTTCCAAAGCGGATGCAACAAAAGCTATTGGCAGCAGCCCGCCAAATCATCCAGAATCGGGCAATCGGGCCGCTCGTCACCATGACAATACTTGAGTAGCGACGCCAGCGTACGCTGCATCGCCTGCATAGCTTCGATACGTTGCGCCAAATCGTCCAAATGTCTCTGAGCAATCCGTTTAACACTCGCGCTGGCGCGTGACCGGTTATGCCACAAACCCACCAACTCAGCAATTTCTACCATGGAGAAGCCGTGTTGACGAGCCCTTTTGACAAATTGCAGGGTGCGAAGGTCGGTTTCACGATACTGCCGATAGCCGCTCTCGTTGCGCGCTACCGTTTCGAGCAGGTTCAGGGATTCGTAGTGCCGCACCATCTTGGCTGAAAGCCCGGAGAGCCGAGCCACAACGCCAATTGACACCGGCCATTGCGTTTTGACGCTCATGCCGCGACTACGTATCCTTCTTCGACAATTGCATTGACCAACAGTTCACACGCATGGTCTGAAGTCACCTCGACCTTGCTGGTCAGCCGGTCAATCTTGACCTCGGCTTGTGGGTCAATTTGTTTAACAGCGCGCATCACTGCCTTTTCACAGTGGCCACAGGTCATACCGGTGACGATGAAGGTTTGGTTCATAGAAAACTTCCTTGAATGAGGATGGGAAAAAAGTCTAAAAAGACGGCCTATTTTTAACCTTCCCACGATGGTAAGGTCAAGCGCGCAGATCTTCATCTTGACCTTACCATGGTGGGAAGGATTAGGATCGTTTGCATGAATAGTAATTCTTCCTCCTCTGGCTTCGAAACAAGTCTGGATATTGGCATCGGCGGAATGACCTGCGCGTCTTGTGTGGCGCGCGTCGAAAGGGCATTAAGAAAGGTACCGGGTGTACAAGACGCCACGGTGAATTTGGCCACCGAGTCTGCCCGTATTTTTGTGGCACCCTCCGACCAGATGGAGGCGCGCCTGCGGCGTGCGGTGCGCGATGCGGGTTACGAGCCGCTCACGACGGGAGTTGCCATGGACGAGGCGGTCGCGTCGCCCTGGGCTGGTTTCTTACCCGTTGCTGCGGGCTTACTGTTGTCCGCACCGCTGGCACTGCCCATGCTTGGTGATTTGTTTGGTTTTCACTGGATGCTGGCAGCCTGGATTCAGTTTGCGCTGGCAACGCCGGTTCAATTCGTTCTGGGTGCGCGCTTTTACAGAGCCGGTTGGCACTCACTGAAGGCGCTCACGGGAAACATGGACTTACTGGTCGCTGTCGGGACCAGCGCCGGTTGGTTGCTCTCGACCTGGTTGTGGTTGACCTCAGATGCGGGTGCCATGGTTCATCTTTACTACGAGGGCTCGGCGGTTGTTGTGACGTTGGTCCTTTTAGGTAAATGGCTGGAGAGCCGCGCCAAGCGCCAGACAACTTCGGCGATTCGCGCCTTGCATGCATTGAGGCCTCAAATCGCGCATCTCATTGGCGTTGATGGTGAGTTTGACGTGCCGGCGGCTGAGGTTCTTGTGGGAGATCGGCTCGTGGTGCGCCCTGGCGAGCGCCTGCCAGTTGATGGCGTACTCCTGGAAGGTCAGACCCAGGTTGACGAATCAATGCTCACTGGCGAGCCCATACCGGTTGCAAAGTACCCCGGTGCAGATGCTGCGTCTGTCCTCACCGGTGGCTCAATCAACGGCGATGGCCGCATCGTTCTGAAAGTCACGGCGGTCGGCAAAGAAACAGTTTTGGCAAAAATCATCCAACTGGTCGAGGATGCTCAAGCCGCAAAAGCTCCCATTCAAAGGTTGGTGGACCGAGTGAGTTCTGTTTTTGTACCCGCCGTGTTGCTGATCGCCTCAATCACATTTTTTGGCTGGTACTTGAGTGGACATTCCTTCGAACTGTCAGTCATTTCGGCTGTGTCCGTTCTGGTGATCGCTTGCCCCTGCGCTCTTGGACTGGCAACACCGGCGGCCGTCATGACCGGCACCGGTGTTGCCGCCAAGTTTGGCATCCTGATCAAGGATGCAGAAGCTCTTGAGCTGGCGCACAAGGTCGACACCATTGCCTTTGATAAGACCGGTACGCTGACACTGGGTCAACCACGGTTGAACACCCTGCTGGTCGCTCTGGACGGTCATTCGGACCTGATCCAGTCTGAGGAAATCAGACTACTTTCTATAGCAGCCAACATTCAGGATGGAAGTGAGCATCCACTCGGTAAAGCAACCGTAGTAGCAGCCGAGGAACGCGGCATCACCATTTTGACTGCCACTGACGTCAGGTCGGTTCCTGGTCGAGGTATTGAGGGTGTTGTGGATGGGTTTGCCTATGTGATCGGCAGTGTTCGATGGTTGCAGGAAGTTGGTCTTGACCTACAGCCCTTGGAGGGACAGATCACCGAACTTCAATCGCAAGGAAACACTTTGTCTGTAATGGCAGAACGCACCCGCGATGGACTTGTGTGGCGCGCCTTGATGGCTTTTGGCGATGAGCCCAAGCCCGGTTCTCAACAAGCCCTGTCTGCGCTGCGCGCGCGCGGCATCAAGCTATTACTGCTCTCTGGTGATAACTGGGGAGCGGCGACAGCTATGGCGCTGCGGCTTGGTTTGAGACCGGACGAGGGTGAACTGATGGCTGAAGTGCTGCCAGGCGACAAGGCCGCGCGCGTGAGGACGCTGCGGTCTCAGGGCCACACCGTAGCCATGGTGGGAGATGGGGTTAACGACGCCCCCGCATTGGCTGCCGCTGATGTAGGTATTGCCATGGGTAACGGTACCGATGTCGCCATGCACGCCGCCGGTATTACCCTGATGCGGGGTGATCCTGCGCTGGTGCTGGCAGCTCTTGATATTTCGAACCGCACGGTCAGGAAGATCCGCCAGAACCTGTTCTGGGCTTTCGCGTACAACCTGGCTGGCATACCGCTGGCGGCATTTGGACTCCTCAATCCGGTGGTCGCGGGTGCGGCAATGGCTGTCAGCTCGGTCAGCGTCATGAGCAACTCCTTATTATTGAAGCGCTGGAGTCCTGACAAGACGGGCGCTTGACTAACTGTTTAAATTTACTCTTTAAGAGTAGTAGTAGTAGATAAGCCTGATTTGATTCCGGGGATAAGTATGAAATCTCTATGTAAATCAAAGGATTGAGCTAGGTCAACAGATGTGGGTGAGTATGCTATCTGGTTGTACCGAAAACTTGGATAACTTTGCAGGTTAGAGTATTCTGTGTATAAGTTCTTAGTTATGCCAGTACTATGCACAGACTTATCCAGAAGTATTTTAAACAAATTTGACCCTTTCTAGTGTTTCGATTGATGAGATTGGGTAGCACCCGCCAAGATCATCTCGACCGCCCTTTCAGCGATCATGATGGTGGGGGCGTTGGTGTTGCCGGTAATCAACTGCGGCATGATCGACGCGTCAACAACGCGCAAGTTCTGCATCCCGTAAACCCGTAGGGTTGGGTCGACCACCGCCATGGGGTCGCTGGCGGGACCCATTTTGCAAGTGCTGCACGGGTGGTACTCGGTATCGGCATGGTCGCGCAGAAACTCTTTGATTTGCGTTGGGTTATTGCGCTCCACTGGATAGAGCATCTTGCCGCGAT
>CAYHDD010000190.1:0-6116 GCA_964355195.1 uncultured Rhodoferax sp.
CGCGCGGTCCGGTGTACTGGCGGTCCGGGTTCAGGCCGCGCTTGAAGGTCTTGCCACCCTTGCTCACGTCTTCGGTCAGCGTGCCCTTCAGGATGCCCAGCCAGTTGCCGTAGGCCAGCACCTTGTCGGCGGCGTCCACCACGGCGACCGAATCTTCCAGGTCCAGAATGGTGGACAGGGCAGATTCGAGCACCAGGTCAGCGACACCCGCCGCGTCCGTCTGGCCGATGGCGTGCGTCTTGTCGATAAGGATGTCCATATGCAAACCGTGGTGCGACAGCAGCACCGACGACGGCGCTGTCATCTCGCCCTGGAAGCCGACAAACTGCGCCGGGTTCTTCAGGCCGACGGTCTTTGCGCTCTTGAGCCTCACGGTGAGCTGGTTGTCGGTCACGGTGTAGGCGCTGGCATCCAGGTGCGAGCCGCTCTTGAGCGGTACACAGCGGTCCAGCACTTGGCGCGCGTATTCGATCACCTTGGCGCCGCGCTTCTCGTTGTAGCCTGGGCCCCCCTCAACTACTTTTTGGCAGCCGTCGGCCTCCGAAATCACGTCGGTGCCGTAGAGCGCGTCGTACAGGCTGCCCCAGCGCGCGTTGGCGGCGTTCAGGGCGTAGCGCGCGTTGGTGATCGGCACCACCAGTTGCGGGCCCGCTTGCAGGGCCAGCTCGGCATCGACGTTCCTGGTGGTGGCTTTGACCTTGTCCGGCACCGGCACCAGATAGCCGATCTTGCTCAAGAACTTTCGATAGGCCTGCATGCCGCGCGCCCCGGCAATCGTCCCGGGGTGGGCTTTGTGCCAGGCATCGATCTCACTTTGCAGGCGGTTGCGCTCGGCCAGCAGAGTAGCGTTCTTGGGCGCCAGATCGGCCACCAGGGCGTCGAAGCCTTTCCAGAACTGGGCGCTTTCCAGGCCAGTGCCGGGCAGCACGGATTGCTCGATGAAGTTGTGCAACTCGGTGGCCACTTGCAGGCCGCGAACGGTGGTGCGCTGGTTTGTCATGATCGGGATCCTCAAAATAGTGTTGCAAGAATTCTTAACTGGGGAAGAACGTCAGCACATCGCGCAGGCTGTTGCCGCTGCGGCTGGGTTGGGTGCCGAGTTCTTCAAAGGGGAGTTGGTACCGGTTGACCCACAGGGTCTGGTAACCGTACCAGGTGGCGGCCAGGGCATCCCACGCGTTGCTGCTGACAAAGACAATCTGCCCGGCGACCAGGCCGGTGGCCTGTTCGCCCAGCGCGTAGGCGTCAGGGTGGGTCTTGTATTTGCGAATCGGATCGACGCTGATGACGTGGTCGAGAAGCTCGTCGAGTCCAGCCGATTTGACCGCCAGCTGTAGCATGGCCGCGTCGCCGTTGCTCAGGATGCCGGTCGGGATGGCGCGCGCTTTGAGTTCGCTCAAAACTTCACGGTTTTCCGGGAAAGCGCTCAGATGCCGGTACTGGTTCATCAGCCGATCGACCTGGACCGCAAAGAAGTCAGTCCCCTCGCTTGACTGGCCTGGCGTAACGATGCGCTTGATCGCATAGACCAAGGCCGCGCGTGTCAGCTCCCAGAACGGCCGGTAGTGTGCGCCGTGGTTGCTGGTCGTGACCAGGCGTGTGTATTCGATTTGCTTGTCGCGCCACAACAGGCTCAGCGCCTGGCCGTGGCCGGGGAACAACTGCTCGGCCAACAGGCCCACGCTGTAGACGTCGAACAGGGTGCCGTAGGCGTCAAACAGCACAGCGCGCGGGGTTTGCGCCTTGGTCGCTCTCGGCTTTTTGACGGATGTGGCAGGGGCAATCATGGATTCCTACTTTATTCGATACTTCCATGGGGATTAACTGCCAAGAAATCTATTTACCTGTGACAAAAACAGTGGTAATAGTCTCTCTGCGTGCGCGCCGTGGCCATCACCTGGCTTCGGTGGCAAAGCACTTTTCGCTCGGCACGCCGACCGACGCGGGGCGGGTTGAAAACAGCACATAGTCGCCATGGCCCTCGAGCACGCTCAGGCAGGGCAGCCATGCTGATGGCAACTGGCTCAGGGCGCCGACATAGACCGCCAGCAAAGCGTCCTGCTGTGCCAGCCGCTCGGCCAGCTTGGTGGCTGCCGGGATCAGCTCAGCCTGACCCCGGCTGTAAAAAGTCGCCGAGTAGGGCCGCTGCGGGTGAAACAGCAGGGGCTTTTGCGTGTCGCCCTGGTTGAGTGCGAGGTAGCGCTCGACCAACTGCTGGCTGTTGTGCCAGTCGTCGGTCTTGTGGGCATGCAAGAAGGCCGTCCCTGCGGCCAGCAACAGTGTGTTCAGCAGCAAGCCCAGGCTCAGGTAGCGGTTGACGGCGTGCGCGGGGTGGCGTTGGGTGAACCAGCGCGCACCGAGCAGCGCCAGTGCCGGCAAGACCGGCAGGGCGTAGGTCCACAAAATATTGCTGGCAAAGCTGAAAAAGAGCAAGGGTGACAGGCTCCACACAAGCCAGTAGCGGCGCAGCGACTTGTCGGCATCAGGTGCAACGGCCGCGACCGTGGCGCGCCGACGCCAGCGCCACGCTGCCAAAGGGAGCATCAGCGACCAGGGCAAGGTCGCCGCGCCGACGTAAAGCCAAATGCTGCCATGCGGCACCGAGTGCGCGAGACCGTAGCGGTCGCCACTCCAGCCCGGCGTCACAAAGCGGTGCCAGTGCTCTCCCATCAAAAAATAGTCCAGAAAACCCGGTGTGCGCAGTTCCGCCAGGACGTACCAGGGGCCTGCCAGCAGCAACACCAGCAGGCTCCCGCCAAGCCAGGGCAGTTGGCGCCAGACCGCAGTCCATTGGCGCTGCCAGAGCGTCCATGCGGCGAGGGGCATGCCCACCAGCACCAGGGTCAACGGTCCCTTGGCCAGCAAACCGATGGCCAGACCGACAAAGAGCAGCCAGGCCTCGCGCTGGCGCCCCGGCCTGCCAGCCTGAAGCCCGAGCCAGAAGCCGCGCATCGCCAGTGTGGTGCCCAGCACCAGCGTCATGTCGGTCATGACCGCACCCGCCGAGACCAGCGTCAGCGCGCAACCCATCAGCAAGGACACGGCGACCAGCGCCTCCTGCCGGGAGCGCTGCATGGCCCAGTCCCAGATCAGCCAGGCACTTGTTACAGCCGCCAGTAGATGCGGCAGGCGGGCGGCAAACTCGTTAGAGCCAAACAGCCGAATACTGAAGGCAGTGAGCCAGAACGAGAGCGGCGGCTTACCCCAGAACGGCACACCCCGGTCATGCCAGGGCGTGACCCAGTCGCCCACTGTAGCCATGACACGTGCCATTTCGGCGTAGCGGGCTTCGGTGGTGTCCATCAGCGGGTACAGGCCCAGGCTCAGCAGCCGCACGGCGACCAAAGCCAGTAGCGCCCCCAGCAGCAGGTTTTGCCCGGCAACCTGGGCCTGATCAGGCGCTTGACTCACGGACGATGGGTCGTGCTCAAGGTCGCTGGCTTGAAGAAATCCAGCAGGTAGATCGGGCGCTGCTTGGACTCAAGGTACATGCGCCCGACATACTCGCCCATGATGCCGATGGCCATCAGTTGGAGCCCGCCGAGCAGCAGCACAAACTCAATCAGTGTGGGAAAGCCGCGCACCGTCTCTCCAAAGAAGATCGTCTTGACCAAAAAATAGACCGCATACATGAAGGCGCCAAAGGCGCTCAGAAAGCCGACGTAGGACGCCACCCGCAGCGGCACCGTGGAGAACGACGTCAGCCCCTCCAGGGCAAAGTTCCACAAACGCCAATAGGGCCACTTGCTGTTGCCGGCCACCCGTGCCTCACGCTGGTAATCAAGTGTCACCTGGGCAAAACCGATCCAGGCAAACAGGCCCTTCATGAACCGATTTGTCTCGGGCAACTGGTTCAGCGCGCTCACAGCGCGCCGACTGAGCAACCTGAAGTCTCCGACGTCGCTCGGAATCGACACCTCGCTGAGGCGGTTGATGATGCGGTAGAAGGCGTACGCGGTGGCTTTCTTGAAGAAGGTCTCGCCATTGCGCCCGGTGCGTCGCATGTTGACCACGTCGGCGCCGCCGCGCCAGGCTTCCAGCATGAGCGGAATCAACTCGGGCGGGTCTTGCAGGTCGGCGTCCAGAATGATGACCGCCTGGCCGCGTGAGAGCGCCAGGCCGGCGCTCATGGCACGTTCTTTGCCGAAGTTTCGGCTCAGGCGCGCCACACCGGTGCCGGGGTGCGACAGGCGCAGTGCTTCCAGCAATTGGGGTGAGTTGTCGGTGCTGCCGTCATCAACGTAGATGATTTCGTGCGAATCCGTGCACGCCGAGAGCACCTGCGTCAGGCGCGCGTGCAACTGGCCAAGCACAGCCTCCTCGTTGAACAGCGGCACCACCACGCTCAGCAGGCAAGCGGATTGGGTCGCACTTGGTTGCGACACGAACCATGCTGCGGGCAGAACGGGAGCTTGAGAGTTCATGGCGTTGGAAGGTAGCGGTTCGCGTTGGGTCAGGCGCTATTGTTACCAATCGATACGGGGCACCACTAGTCTGGCCGCTTTGAAAAGGTAAAGTCAAGTAAAGTGAATGGTCGTGATCGTTGTTGCAGGTCGGCGCTGTGGTGCCGGTTTCAGGATGGCATCAGGAATGACAGACAATTTGATCCTTCCCCCGACTACAGTAGTGCTCATGAGCCAATCACCCAGCCCGACACCTCCTTCAGCCCTGCCCCTGGCCGGGCTACGCGTGGTGGAGTTCACCCACATGGTGATGGGGCCCACTTGCGGCATGGTGCTGGCCGACATGGGCGCCGAGGTGATCAAGGTCGAGCCGATCGGGGGGGATCGCACACGCCATCTGCTGGGGTCCGGTGCGGGGTTTTTTCCGCTCTTCAATCGCAACAAGAAGAGCATCGCCATCGATTTGCATAGCGCAGCCGGTGCTGAAGTGGCGCGCAAACTGGCGGCCTCGGCCGATGTGGTGGCCGAGAACTTCAAGCCCGCAACGATGGTCAAGTATGGACTCGACTACCAAGCACTCTCGCGGGTCAACGAGCGCCTGATCTACATCAGCCTGAAGGGTTTTTTACCGGGACCATATGAGCATCGCACCGCGCTCGACGAAGTGGTGCAGATGATGGGTGGTCTGGCCTACATGACCGGGCGCCCCGGCGACCCGCTGCGCGCCGGCTCCAGTGTGAACGACATCATGGGCGGCATGTTCGGCGCCATCGGCGCGCTCGGCGCCCTGATCCAGCGCGGCATCACCGGCAGGGGCCAGGAAGTGCAAAGCGCGCTCTTCGAGAACAACGTGTTTCTGGTCGGCCAGCACATGTTGCAGTACGCCATCACCGGCAAGGCGGCCGCGCCGATGCCGGAGCGCATTTCAGCCTGGGGGGTCTACGACGTCTTCAACGTGAAGGACGACGAGCAGATCTTTCTGGCGGCGGTGAGCGACAGTCAGTGGGCGGTCTTCTGTGATGCGCTCGATTTCCCTGATCTCAAGGCCGACCCGCTCTACGCCAGCAACAATTTGCGTGTACAGGCGCGGCCCGGCCTGATCCCTGTGCTGCGGGAACGTCTGGCGACCCGCGGCGCCGCCGATCTGGCCGCGCTGTTCGAGCGTGTCGGCCTGCCTTTTGCACCGATCAGCCGACCCGAGGAACTCTACGAAGACGAGCATTTGCGGGCCACCGGGGGATTGGCAGAGATCACTTTGTCGGATGGTGACAAGGCCGGACAGAAGGTGCGAACGACCCTCTTCCCTTTCACCATGGATGGCCAGCGCCTTGGGGTGCGCCTGGACCCGCCGACACTCGGCCAGCAGACCACTCAATTGCTGGCCGATCTGGGTTACAGCGCCGACGCCATCGAGGCGCTGCGCCAAGCGCGCGCCGTGGCTTGAGGCCACGTAACCGTTGACCCACCGATGGACAAGCTCAAGCAACTTGAAACCTTTGTCTCGGTGGCGACGCGTGCCAGCCTGACCGCCGCCGCCCGTGCCGAGGGCGTGGCGCCGGCCATCATCGGGCGCCGACTCGATGCGCTGGAGCAACGATTAGGGGTCAAGCTGTTGGTGCGCAGCACGCGGCGCATCACGTTGACGCACGAGGGCAGTTCATTTCTGGAAGATTGTCAGCGCTTGCTGACCGATTTGGCCAATGCCGAGGCCAG
>CAYHDD010000191.1:0-6111 GCA_964355195.1 uncultured Rhodoferax sp.
GTAAGCAGAATTGTTGTGAAGTCGATCAATTCAATACGACTTTCCGAGCATTCCTGTATGTTGAAAGTGTCACGGCAGGATTTCGTATTTCGCCATTCTGTTCGAACGTAATATTGTCCGTGATGCCTCTGAAACTGGTCTGTGGCAGCATTGGGGTGTAGACCCTCGGATCGACCGAGTTGGCCCTCTTCATCGCGTCAACCAGAACGAATGTTGCGTCATAGGTATACGGACTGTAAACTTGGAACTGACCAGGATATTTGGCGTCATACCTTGCCTTCCAGGCGGGGCCGTCAGGCATACGCTGGATAGCCGCACCACCTTCGGCACAAATCACTTTGTCCAAAGTTCTGGCGCCTGCAGCTAGTTTGGCCAGTTCCGCAGTACAAATGCCGTCACCACCAAAGAACGCGATGTTGTTCATGTTCAATAGACCCATTTGCCGCAACATCGGGCCAGCTTGACTATCCATACCGCCATAAAAAATGGCGTCTGGGGATTTCGATCTAATGGCACTCAAAATGCCCATGAAATCTGTGGCGCGGTCAGTCGTGTACTCTTGGGCAACCACTTCCATTCCATTGGCCAATGCTGTCCTCTTGAATGTATCTGCCACGCCCTGCCCATAAGCCGTACGGTCATCGATGATCGCAACACGCTTTAGCCGCAACGTATCGGAGGCATAAGCAGCCAAACTTGGTCCAAGCGCGTTGTCATTTGCAATGATACGATAGGTTGTCTTGTAGCCTGGCCTCGTCAGGTTCGGGTTGGTCGCGGCGCCGGTGATGTGAGGAATTCCGCAATCGCTATATACCTTCGAAGCGGGAATCGTGGTGCCTGAGTTGAGGTGACCCACAACGCCAGCAACCTTGCTGTCGCATAGTTTCTGCGCCACGGCGACGCCTCGTCTTGGATCAGATGCATCATCTTCAGCCTGCAGTTCGAAGACGATCTTCTTGCCACCGATCACTATGTTCTGCGCATTCAGATCTTCAACCGCCATCAGTGCACCGTTCGCATTGTCCCGGCCGTAGTATGCTTGCCCACCCGACATTGGGGCGACATGTCCGATCTTGACGGTTTGCACACCAGATGCCCTAGGTTGCGAAGTCATCAAAGGCTCGGGTCGTGTCAGTTGCGCTGCCGCTACCGCTTGACGCAGTGCTTGCTCGCGGCGGGCTTGAGCTTGCGCCCTCAGCACGTCATCGTCACGACTCAGCGGGTTGTCTTGGCTCCAACTGGCCAGAAATCTCTCCCATGCCCTGGCCTGCAAATCCACACTGCCCTGAAATGCAGCGGCTTTATCAAAGTCAATCTTCATCCGCGACTGCCAATTGGCCCATTCCTTACGTATCGATTCCTCTTTCTCCAAGTCTTCCAGGCCTGTGGTGCCTGCCTGCCCCGGTGGTGCCGTTGGCGTCATTCTGGCCGGGGCTGCAGTGTGCGGAGCCACTTGGACAGTCGTGGGTCCAAAAAAATAAAAATTGCCCCTTGCTTCGTTGTAAATTGCCGGCCTTTGATCGTGACTTATCGTCCGTGCCAGCGCCTCTACAGAATCCTGTACTTCTCGTACCAAGTCTTCGATTCGGACCCCGGGGCGCCTCATTCTTGAAATAAATTCTCGGGTAAATACGCCATTCGGGTTGGCATCCTTCTCACCCAGTTGGTCTAGTGCTTGCTGCCCTTTACTGGCTGAATAAACGATCATTTGACCCTTTGGCGGATCGGGCGGGTTGAGTCCGCGCGCCGCGCCGACACTACGCCCATTGGATTTGAGCGGGTTATCTCGGCAGGCATCGACCATTACCAGAGTAAAAGAAGCTCTAGCTTGCTTAAGTTTTTCCGTTAAGTCATCAAGCCCGTATGCCGTCTTCTCCACTTCGGATTCGCTACCTACATCGATATCGATGGGTAACAGGTAGCTACCACTCTTGATCTGTACACCGTGCCCTGCAAAAAAAACTACGACTTGATCTCCCCCGGTGATGCTATTTGCTAGTGTTTCAACTGCCTTAACCATGCCGCGATAATTCAAATCGCGGTGCAATAGAACCTCAAAACCGGCTGCTTTAAGCTCGCGTGCCATCGCGGTGGCATCGTTGCCAGCTTTTTTTAGTTTTCCGACATGTTGATATGCGTCATTACCAACGACAAGGGCTATGCGCTTGCCTGTAGGTGTCTGCGCGAAAGCCGCTGGCGCGGCGAATCCTAATGCGAAAAGCATCAGCACAAACAGCCAAACTTTTATCACTGAAGTAGACATTTGGCACCTTTATCAGTTAATTTGAAACTCCACCAACCGATACCCCTTTCGCCCTGCCGAGTCCTCTACCGACAGATGCAGCTTGTGTTTGCCGCTGGGCAGGCTCGCCTCCAGCACGTTCATACCTTGTGCCGTGATCTTGGCGGCGGATAGCAAACGCTGGGTGACGTCGATCTGGAACGCGCCGTAGAGCACCCTGAAGGTCTCCGGCTTGATAGTCGCGGGTGATGTGGCTGCAAAGTTCATCTGAATCGGCATCGGCGAAGTCAGTGGTGCCGCAAGATTGGGGGCTGCGACCTCGATCCTGGGCGCATCTTTCTCGGGCACAAACTTCGGCGTGAATGTAGGCGGTGCGTTGTTGGACGCTATGGCTTCTTGCTGCGTTACCAGCATCAGGGGTGCAGCCTGCGCGGCGAAGGTGCAGGCGAAAAGTGTCAGAAGAGCGGTGATGTGTTTCATGATCAGACTCAGTTCAAGGTGGTGATGCGAACGCGACGGTTCTCCATGGCGGCGGGCTTGTCGGGTAGCAGCAACTCACTTGCGCCCTTGCCCTCAGCCATCAGTTGATCCTTGTCGACGCCTTTGTTCGCCAGAAACTCCATCACCGACTGAGCGCGCTTTTCGGACAACTGCTGGTTGTAGCTGGCCTTGCCCATGGCGTCGGTATGGCCCTCGACTTTAAAGCGCAGGGCCTTGATGCGTTCACTGCCCATGGCGTCAGCCAGGCTGGTGAGCAGCGGCTTGCTGGCTTCCTGCAAACGCGCCGAGTTGAAGTCGAACTGAATCATCAGGTCAATCTTGCGGGGTTCGGGGGCGAGGTTGCGCAGGCTGCGGGTAAGCGCTTTCGGTGGTGCCAGCTTGTCAACCAGTTCATCGGCGGTGGCAGACTGGATCGGCTGCTGCGCGATGGCAGAGCACGCCGCAAGTGCCCATCCGATCAGGAGCAGTCGGCGCTTCATGGCACTTCCTTCAGGCTGAGCAGCTTGGCACCAAAGCTCTCGGACTTGCCGTCAATGCCGCTGCCGGTCAAAAAGTCAATCAGCGCCGAGCGGCCACCCAAGGTATTCAGAGCATAGGTGAAGGGCACGGTCGCCGTCGGTTCGGCCAGCGTAAGGCCGTCGAGCTTTCTGGGTGAATCCGAAACCATGACCAGCAGTTGATCGGTGCCCGCTGGCCCGGCCGCTTTGACGGCCCAGTCGGGCTTCGGCAGACGCATCGGCTTGCCGGCGCTGATGCGGTTGTCGCCATCAAGCCCGTTCGGAAAGAGGATGTAGAAGCTCTTGGCGTCACTGCCCAGCATGACCAGGTACACATAGCCGTCATGGTTGGCGGTAACTTTGAAATCCAGCTCGTCCTTACCGATCTTGAGCGTTGGCTTGCTCAAAGTGACGTTGACGACGCGCTTGGGGTTGCGCTGCTGCTCGATGTCTTTCAGGGTAGCCAACGAGGCCAGGGCTGGCTCAGGCTTGGGTGGCTTCGCAGGCGCAGGTTGCGCGGGCGCAGCCACAGGTGAGGTCGCCGGGGGAGGAGGTGGTGGCGCTGTCGGTTGAACTGGCACGGGTGCCAGCGCCACTACCTGTGGCGAAGGAGTATCAACTGGCGGCTTGAGACGCTGCACCGGAATCAGGTTACGATTCCCCGACACGGTCACGTGCGACGGTGTCACATCAACATTGTTTAGCAATCTTTGATTTACGATCTTTTGCGCGCACTGCTGTATTTCAGCCAACGAGACTGCGCCGGAGACATTCAAATCGGTTGCCTTGCCAAGAAGGCAGTCACGCACGGCCTGCGTGGCAATTCCGCCTCTACCTGGTTCATCGAAGCTGACTTCAGTTGCCAACGATGAAGTGATTTGGACAAAATTCTCGGGCAATGCTCCAAGCCGAGTTGATTCGCCAAGTAATCCACGGGTACGCAAGTTCGTCGGCTGACTGCAGGCATTGGCCACAGCCCCAGCCTTCATGAAAAACTTGGGTGTAAGGGTCGTCACGCCGAGCGCGCGAGTTCCAGCAAGTTGCGGTGCAACCCCGGCTGAGTGGCAAGCGTCGAACATGGACAAGAACTTGTCCGCCTTGTCACTGAGCTTCTTGGTGATAGCGGCAATCTCGCCGTTGGTGATCACCTTGTAGTCATAAGTAAGCAAGCCCTCGACGCATCCTCCGACCTGACCATCCTGCCAGCGTGTGCCGTGCCCAGAGTAATAGACGAAGGTGCGTGCCCCATCAGATGTTGCTTCGCTCAGCTCGCGCAACGCGTCCAGAATGCCAACTTTACTGGCTTGCTGGTCTCGTAGCACTCGGACATTGGCTTCCGGGATGCCCATGGCCTTGGATATGGCGAGAGCGCTTTTTATATCCTCGTTGACGCCCAACAAAACTGGAATTTCTGGGCTGCCATACACACCGATGCCGATGATAAGCGCTGTACGTGTGGAGACCACGGCAGCCTGGCACCGACCAACGCTGATAAGAGCCGTAGCCAAGGCAGTCACAATGACGAAAAACATTTTCATAACCATGATGACCTGCCTATCTTTGAACTGAGCACCACAAATGGATGAATGACTCATGACCGACTCACATCGCGAGCGCCGGCTGGTGGGCAGATTATCATTTATCCGGCAACGTAGTCTTAATATCATCAAAGCATCGCACAACAAAAAAAGCCACCTTTCGGTGGCTTTTCCTGCGCCTAACGAAGAGGCACGAAGTCTCCCAATCTCTAGCGAATCACTGAGAGGTCAACGGGCTTTCCACCGCGATAAGTCTTCAGGGTTAAAGCACCGCCTTTGATATCACCCTTTTCGTCAAACGAAATCGGGCCAGTCACGCCAGGATAGTTAGCAGTTTTCGCCAAAACGGGTAAATATTTTGCTGGCTCGGCGGAGTCAGCCTTCACCATGGCTGCGACCAACACATTTACCGAGTCATACACGTAAGGAGCATAAATCTGAACATCGACACCAAACTTGGTCTTGTATTTAGCTTTGAATGCGTCCATCCCAGCCTTTTGTTGACCTTCAACACCACCAGCCTCTGCGCAATAAACTTGGTTGTCCGCCAACGCGTCACCCGCCAACTTACCCAACTCTGACGAACAGATACCATCGCCACCCATAAATTTGACATTGAGGCCAAGATTCTTCATTTGACGCAGCATCGGGCCCGCTACAGCATCCATCCCACCGAAAAACACAACGTCTGGCTTCTTCGCTTTTAGTGACGTCAATATTGGCATAAAGTCGGTCGCCTTGTCGGTCGTAAACTCACGTCCGACTACAGTCACTTTCGCAGCTTTAACAGCTTTCTCGAATTCATCGGCAACACCTTGACCATACGCTGTTCGGTCATCAATCACTGCGACTGCCTTGCCTTTTAGGGTGTTCACAGCATACTTGCCCAGCGTACCACCTAGATGCACATCATCGGCCACCACGCGGAATGTGGTTTTGAAACCTTGCCGCGTAAGTTTCGGGTTCGTGGATGATGGTGATATTTGAGGAATGCCAGCCTCGCTATATATCTTTGAAGCCGGAATCGATGTACCAGAGTTCAGATGGCCAACGACGCCCTTCACCTTTTGATCGACCAACTTTTGTGCAACGCTCGTTCCTTGCTTCGGGTCACCAGCATCATCCTCGGCCAGAAGTTCAAACTTAACGGCTTTGCCGCCAATCTTGATGCCCTTGGCATTCAGTTCTTCGATCGCCAAACGAGCACCGTTTTCGTTGTCTTTTCCCAGGTGGGCTATGGCGCCCGACGTTGGGCCCACGTGCCCAATCTTGATTACTTCCTGGGCCATCGCCACGCCAGCGGCAACTGCCAATGCGGCGGCAGCAGTAATTT
>CAYHDD010000192.1:0-6095 GCA_964355195.1 uncultured Rhodoferax sp.
CCCGCGAGGCTTCCAACTCGATGTGCACCCCTTTCAGTTGGCGATTGAGATGATCGACGAGCGGCTGATAAGCCTCGCTGAGCTTTTGCGGATTGTGAAGAGGATGGACAGCCAAGCGATAGACTGGGGTGACCGCACTTGCCGGGGCACTGCTGTACTGAAGCGGTTTCTCTGCGAGTTGCTGATCGCATGCCGCCAAGAGCATGGCGAGGAGCAGGCCGACCAGTGTGGTGAAGCTGTTCATGCTTTCCCATTCATTTCGATCAGTCGGATTCAATCCGAAAATTGCTTGGACACTTTATCACACACAGACCAGATCCGATCCATCGATTGCGCACGAATTGCCCGAGAATCTGCGTCAGTACAAATGCCCGCCTGACCACGCGGACGCAGCGGCTGACCTGCTGCTGCGGGTGGTCGGGGCGAGTCGGGCGGGGTAAATCCGGCCCCGCTCCGGCTACGTAAGGCCCTTGCACTTTGGCTGCTGGCCCCGAAAGTCCTTCTATGAAATTGGAGACCGACCTCATGAGCGCAACGCCCTTTGAATGTGACAAGCTGATCCGCTTCCATCACTGCGACCCGGCGGGCATCGTGTTCTACCCGCAGTACTTCGTGCTGTTCAACGAGCTGGTTGAGGATTGGTTCAATCAAGGCTTGGGGATCGACTTTGCACGCCTGCATGTCGAGGAGCATCGCGGTATCCCGATGGGCAACATCGAATGCCGCTTTCACTCGCCCAGCAAGGTCGGCGACATACTGCATCTTGCGCTGTCCATTCAGCGCATCGGCAAGAGTTCCATTCAGTTGAACGTCATCGGGAGTTCGAGCGGAGAAACCCGTGTTCAGGCAACGCTGACGGTCGTGCACGCCTCACTCACGACACGCCGTGCCCTACCTTTCCCACTGGACATGCGCACGCAGTTGGAGCGCTATCTGCTACCTGTGGCGCGCTGAACCGTCCATCAGTTCTTGCGCAAGCCGAAGTTCGTCAATTTAGCGGTCGGCGCAGCGCGGGACGATTGAACCTGTTTCCGGCAGCTGAGCCGGCACAAACCAGGCCACTATGGTCAACCAAGCGGCTTGCACATGATTTGCGGATTTGTATTACACTATATAAGCCTTCACTAATATCTAGTCTTAAAAGAAGTTTCACATGATCAAACAAGCCATGACCAGCGCGCTGTTCGCCCTTTGTGCACTGAGCGCGCACGCCGAAGTGGTCAACATTGACAACGCCGAAGTAGCTCGCCTGGCTGCCAGCGGCGCAGCCGTGATCGACATTCGCACGGCGCCCGAATGGAAAGAAACCGGTGTCATCGCCGGAGCCAAATTGCTGACATTTTTTGACGACAAAGGTCGTGTCGATGCGCCCGCCTGGCTGGCGCAATTGAAAGCGGCGAGCAAAGCCGGACAGGCCATCGTCCTGGTCTGTCGCAGTGGCAACCGGTCCCGCACTGCGGCTCAGTTTCTGACGCAGCAAGCAGGCTTCAAGACCGTCTACAACGCCAGCGGCGGCATGATCTCCTGGGCACGCGAAGGAAGGCCGGTGGTGGCACCATGAAGCGCACTTTATTTCTCCGTCTGATCGGCGCTCTCATCGTGGCACTGACCCACCTGCTCGCAAGCCCAGCGCACGCGCAGGATGAAGCCGCCGACGCCATGATCAAACGCCTCTCGACCGAAGTTCTGGACAGCATCAGGGCCGACCCGTCCTTGCGCAACGGTGATGTGCTGCGGCTGAGTGCCATGGTCGATGCGAAACTCATGCCGTCAACGAACTTCAAGCGCATGACGGCCTCGGCCGCCGGTCCGAGTTGGCGTCAGATGACGCCCGAGCAGCAAAAGCGCTTGCAGGAGGAATTCAAGCTCTTGTTGGTGCGCAGCTACGTCGGTGCCATGTCACAGGCCAGCGAGCTCAACATTACGGTCAAACCCATGCGAACCTCGGCGGACGACAAGGAAGTGGTGGTGCGAACCGAAGCCAAAGGCCGAGGTGAACCGATTCAGATTGACTACAAAATGGAAAAAACGCCCGGCGAAGGAACCGGTTGGAAAGTTTTCAACCTGAACATCATGGGCGTGTGGTTGGTGGAGACCTACCGCACCCAGTTCGCCCAGGAAATCAACAGCAAAGGGGTCGATGGCTTGATCACGGCGCTGGCAGAACGCAACAAGTTGAACGCCAAAAAGAGCTGACACGCGCGATCATTCCAGCGAGCGGCCTTCGCCCTGTTCCTCTACGGTTTGACCTTCGCGTATGCGGTAGATGCAATTGAAGGTCGGCGTGTTTTTTTCGTCGTGGGTCACTACGATGATGGCGGTCTGTGACACCGGCCAGCATCGTTTATCAAGAACTTGACAAATCAATACATACCAGGATTCAGGAAATAGTCATGCCGTCTCACTTGCAGTTGTTGTGCAGTTTCCACTTTTCCTCGTGGCCCAGCGCCTTGGCGAACTCTGGCACCCGGCAACGTTCCAACTCGGCCGCGTCCGGCGCAGCGGTGGGCGCGCTGCGCGCCGCTGGCGCTGCGGCCGGCCGCTGGGTCAGACCGGTGCTGTAAACCCACTGAAACACGGTAACCAGCAGGCCAGAAAAAAGCAGCAGCACGACCATTTGAGTTCGGCTCGTGCTCGGACTTTGCCCGGCAGGAACTTCACATGCACCACCCGGACAGAGTTGTGCCCTTTCCTTATTGAACCAGTTGTAAACCTTGCAACCGAGACAAATGCCAAAAGCAGCTTCGAAGAACAGCAACATCAGGCAAATGGAACAAACAATCATGTTGATCGGACCGATCACATTGTTCAGAACCATCAGGTACAGCATGGCCAGCGCCAGGCCAAAACCGACGGCCCAGGCAAAACGCTTTTGCGGCGCGCCAACGTACTCAGCTTGCTGCTTGCACACGACCCATTGGCCAATGATCAGACTGGGGGCATAGCGCGGGTTGACAAATATCCGGATCGTAAAGTCAACCAAAAAAGCCACCACAAAGACCCGTGTCGGCTGGAAATTGCCCATCAGAAAAGCGTTCATGAAGGCGATGAAAGCGAAGAAGAACAGGATACCGGCACTGGCGCGAACGGCACGCTCATTGAGCACCGGAACCTGGTAGTCGGGAAGTCTTTCTCCGAATTGGAAAATGGGATGGCTCATAGGTTCCTGTTTCTTCTGTATCACCCGAAGTATTGATGAAATAGGGGCGCTATGGATATGATCGCAGTCATATGTCCGCCAGCTTTACTCAAATTCATTCCGAATTGGTGGCCCTGCTTCCGCCCAGTTTGCACGAGGCCTGCCGTAGCGACAGCTATGCCAAGGGCGAACGCCTCTTCAGTGCCGGCGACAAGCCGAAATTCATGTTCTACATCCGCAGCGGTGAAGTGCTGCTGGAGCGAATCGGCCTACAGGGTGAACCTGTCGTTTTGCAGCGCACCCGGTCCGGCATCGTCAGTGAAGCCAGCCTGCAATCGCCGCGCTACCACTGCGATGCCAACGTCGTTCTTGCCTCTGAAATCACGGCGGTTCCAATTCACAGGGTGGCAGCGGCACTGGCGTCGGACCCTGCTTTCTCCAACCGCTGGATCGGGATGTTGAACCGGGAAGTGAAGAGGCTGCGGCTACAGTGCGAGCGCTTGTCCTTGAACCGGGTCGAACACCGCCTGATGCACTTTCTGGAGACTGAAGGGCAGGACGGTCAGCACCCCTTGGCCTCCGGTCTGAAGTCATTGGCGGGTGAACTGGGCGTCACGCAGGAGGCGCTCTACCGCTGTGTTGCCGAGATGGAGAGGAAAGGTGTCCTCAAAAGGGAAGAAGGACTCTTGAAAGTACTGCCTTCGGTCAATTCGAAGACTGTCCCTTGATTTCAACCTGTTTGCACACCGCGCGGCACAGCTCTGCGACACGCTCGTCAACGATCCGGTAGAGGATTTGAACGCCATCGCGGCGGCGCTCCAACACACCCGCCCTGTACAGCGTATTCAAGTGCTGTGACATATTGGGCTGGGTGGTTTCAATCTTGCTAAGCAGATAGCTCACATTCTGCTCACCCTCTCGAAGGCAGCTGACTATTTTCAGACGCATCGGCGTGGACAAAACTCGAAACAGTTCGGCCGCCAACTCAAATACTTCGGGCGGACGCTCCAACTCAGCGTGTTCTTTCTCTACCGAACCTGTGGTCATGTCATGTCTCCAGCCTGTTGTCATTCGTTTGGTCCAAGAGCTGCAAATATACGGCACGGCCTTCAAAATTGCGAGCTGTAGCCAGTGTCATATTCAAATTTTCATGTATCGTTGGGCATCCGCATTTTTGAGAGTTGCCATGTCGAAATCAACCAATCGCGCTTCTTTTCAGAGCGTACACAGGTCACCCAATCTTGACGTGGCACGGCGTCTGGGCACGCACGCGCCTCTGCTGGCCATGCTGGCTATGTTGACGGCTTGCGCCAACCTCGAAACAAAAACGCTCAATGCGACAGCTTCGACCAACGCTGCAACAGCGCTAGCGAGCGCACCCGACGCCAAAGCGACAACGGCGTCAGCACCTGCAACAGGCGCTTCCGCGCCGACCGCAGCCGCTTCTGCGCCCGCCAAACCGGCGGATGCCGCTGCACCCAAACCCTTTGCCGAGGTCATCAAGGACGCAAAGCAACAGGACGGCCTGTACCCGATCTGGCGCAAGGATGAAAAAGTCTGGCTTGAGATTCCAAAGAGCGCACTCAACAAGCCTTTTCTGTTCAGCGTCAACATCGCCAACTCGGTGGGTGAACGTGGTCTGTACGCGAGCCAGATGGGCACCGACGCCATGGCCGAATGGCGGCGCATCGGTAATCAGATGCAGCTCTTGGCACTGAACACCAAGTTCCGAGCTGCGGGTGGCTCCCGGCTGGCCGTGGAGCAAGCCTTTTCGCCCAGCCTGCTGGCCTCGGCCGCGGTGCTCAGTCTGGAGCATCCCGAGCGCAAATCGGTTCTCGTTGACGCCAGCTTCTTGCTCGCCGACATTCCAGGCTATTCGACCCGTATCGAGGCCGCCTACCGCCTGACCTACGCGCTGGACAAGCCCAACTCTTTCATCGAAGCGACGCGTGCCGAGGCCGGCTTGAGCACCTTGACCGCGCGCGTGCATTTCTCGACACCGCGCATACCAGCGCCCCCGCTGACGCCCCCCCCGGTACCGAGCCCGACACCGCCCCAGGCCACACCCGACCCGCGCAGCTTTTTTGTGAGCTACGTGTACAACTTTGCAGCCCTACCTGATAAACCGATGGCGGCGCGAGCGACTGATCCGCGCCTGGGCCACTTCATGGAATCCTTCACCGACTTGAGCGCTGACCTGAAAGCCAATCCGAAGGTCCACTTCGTCAACCGCTGGCGGCTGGAAAAGAAGGACCCTGCTGCGGCGCTGTCAGAGCCGGTGCGCCCCATCGTCTACTGGATGGACAAAAACATTCCGCCCAAGTACCGCGCTGCCGTGGCGGCAGGCATCACGGAATGGAACAAGGCGTTTGAGAAGATCGGTTTCAAGAACGCCGTGCTGGCCAAGGAGCAACCCGACGACGCTGACTGGGACAATATGGACGCCGCGCACGCGTCGATCCGCTGGTTTGTCGGTGCCGACGTCGGCTTTGCGATTGGCCCCAGCCACACTGACCCGCGCAGCGGTGAAATTCTGGACGCCGACATCGGCATGAGCGACGTCTTTGCACGCGGCGCGCGCCGCTTTGTGGTCGAGGATGTGGCGTTCGTCGGCCATCAGCACTCCAGCCAGGCCTCTGAGAGTTGGCGCGTCGGTCAACATGCGGCCTATTGCAACTATGCCCTGGAGGCGGCTTCGGAGATGCACTTCGCACTCGATGTGCTGGAAGCTCGCGGCGACATTGCCCCCGACAGCCCGGAGGCCGAAGCCTTTGTCCAGGCCGTGATTACCGACACCATCATGCACGAAGTCGGGCATACGCTGGGGCTCAAACACAACTTCAAGGCCTCGACCACCGTAACACAGGCCCAGTTGCAGGACCCGGATTACACCAAGGCACATGGTATTTCCGGCTCGGTGATGGACTACAACGCCTACAACATCGCGCTCAACGGT